>NZ_JBYLUO010000002.1:0-54424 GCF_058107465.1 Bombilactobacillus sp. ESL1092
TGACTAAAGGGTTTAGACCTGCTTAGCTTAGAGATGGTTGAGGGTTGCTGAGAGCAGATTTGTACCCTAGATTTTTGTCCAGAGTACAAAATCAACCTACTTAGCTCGTCGACGTATCGGGAGCCTCGATTGTCACTCATTTGTTGGCTTCATGCCAATCAATACTTAACGGAAACTGTGTTTCCAAACCACAAAAAAAACGCCCTTTGCGGCGTCTATTATCTTATTTTTTATTGTTCAATAATAAACTCATACTGATACCGCTCACTGGTTGCCCAGCAAGCCGTTTTACCTGTTCCATCGTTGGAACTTATCCCACGCTATTAGTAAGTGGTCTCTTTCAATCATCGAGTGATTAGCCCACGGGCTAGCGCTGGCCCAACCCTAGTTAGGAGTGATCCAACTAGGACTGCTTAAATTTTCTTTTTGAAATAGCGGGTAAGCGACCTGCTTGTCTACTTGTTTCCTCACACCGTCAAATTAACACTTCAAGATCATGTCCTGTTAACTCACTTAGTAAGTCTCTTAACGCGGCTTGTCTCCCGCATTTTTTTAATCAATCGCATTGACAACTCTAAGAATGAGCTATACAATAGAATCACAGTTTGATGAAAAGTGTGATTGTCCTAATTGGTGTTAGGGCGATTTTTTTTGCTATTAAGACTTAGGAGGCTCGCATGAGAGCACTGAGTCTTTTTTTGTATCCAATGGTGTTTGCCTAGCCACTAAAGATCTAGGCTAAGATACAAAAGTAATGTTTGACACAAATAGAATATATAATTTTAAACAGTCACATGTCAATGAAAATCTTGCCAAATGAGAAACTCATACATTTAACATTTCACATTTACCATTATACATTATGTGAAATGTATTTAACATATAACATTTAACACTTTGTAAGGAATTGTGTTATATTAGTCAAAAGGAGGATTTACTATGACCGCTAAAGTGTTATCTTTTCTAAATTTCAAGGGTGGTGTTGGTAAAACTAGCACTACTGCACTAACCAGTTATAACCTAGCAAAAATGGGATACAAAACTTTGACAATTGATTTTGACCCACAAGCTAACTTGACTTCACTTTTCTTAAAGACCAAAAGTATTCAAACCGGCGACGAAGTGATCACCATAAATACGTCATTAATGACCGCTATTAATACCAATATGGATCTTAATGATATTGCCATAGAAATCACCGATAATTTATTTTTACTTCCTAACGCCGTCGATTTTAGTATGTACAGTCGTTATTTAGATAAAAACATTAAGACTGAAAAAGCAAAAGTCGATTTCTTTAAAGACAAAATTAAGAATTTAAAGGAAAAATACGACTTTATCTTTATTGACGTACCGCCAACGATCTCTTTAGCCAACGACACAGCATTTAACGCCTGCGACCAGATTATCGTGGTCTTACAAACACAGGAGCGCTCATTATCAGGCGCAGAAGTCCTAATTGACTATTTACAGAAGACCCTAATTGACGACTTTGATTCAGAAGTAGACGTAATGGGAATTTTACCAGTTCTATCTAAGCGAAACGCCGTAGTGGACACGGAAATTTTAAATTCGGCTATTGAAGAGTTCGGTGAAGAAAATGTCTTTGAACACAAAATTATGCTTATGGAACGCATTAAACGCATGGACATGACAGGAATTACTGACAATCCTAAAGACCCTTGGGATAAGAAAGTTCATAAGGCATTCCAAGGCGTGGCCAAAGAAATCTTAACGCGGATAGGTGATTAAATATGGGAATGCTAAATCATGATTCTGCCAATAATAAGAGTAAGAAATTAGAACGTGGAACAAAAGTAACTATTAGAAATCAAGTTAAGAGAAACGACGTTCTAGAAGAAGATAATCCAAACACTGTTACTTTCCCTATCAATATTAGAGTTGATAATCATATTCGCAACAAAATAGCTGCCTTAATTAATCTTGGACTTGGAAAATCGCAAAAAGACTATGTAAATAGCTTGGTAGAACAAGCAATAGAAGAACTATCTGCTAGCGATCGTACACGTTTTGAAAAAATGTTTGAAATTTTAGAAGAAAAGGACAGACTAAAGAATAGAAAGTGAGTGTTAAATGTATTTAACATTTAACACTTTGTAAAAGAAGAAAAAAGTACGTAAAAAGTATGGAAAAAGTAGAACTTATGTTAATATATAAGTGTAAATAAAAAGAGCCAGCGATGGACACACTGACTCCTTTGTAGAGTTGCTAAGACGGCAACCATCAGATTTTTTATTAAAAGCTAATAATCGCTAGCCTTGCACGGCTAAGGCGATTATTTTTATTTTTGACCCCTTTTGATATATTCAAGAACTCGCATCACAGCATCAAATATTGCTTTACTGCCTGTAATGATAAGCTCCAGAATCTCAAACAGAGACACCTTGCTACTCCTTTCCTAGATTCTACTTGAATGGTATTTACACCATAAGCAACACCTCGGTTCCGGAATAGCCACCGCCTTAGCATTTCACTTTACGTAAACAATTGTACCATTTAATTTTTTTAACCGCCACAATACTATTAATTACAATACTGTGATAAAATCATTGTGATTACACATACAACCAGTCTATCTCCTTTAAATAAAGAACATAAAAGGAGAACGAATATGCTTGAAATATTAAAAACAAGCGTGTATTCTGGCTTTATTTTACCCAAATACATAGCGATAGACTCGCTAATATTTTATTTAATACGCATTTTATCAGATAGTTTCGTGGTTTCTTTAATTACATTTTTTGGTAAAAAAATAATTTCGGTTTACTATCCGAAAGCAATTCATTTATTAATTAAAATAATAACTGATTTTCATATTCATAAATAATTATTGATTATAAAAAAGATAGATTGTAAAATATGTGTGATCCGATTTGTTTTTACATGTTATTTAATGTGTTTACGAAATATCCTGGAATTTATCCAGGATATTTTTTTATCCTCTAAACACATGCTTTTTCATCAAAAAACATGTCATTTAATTTATTTTTTGGAAATTCATTTTTTATAAACAAATGCTTTAGCATGTATTTGCATTTATAACAGTGTTTTTAAATGTAAATACATGTCTCAGTTCAAAAATGGATCGAACAAAACACACGTTTTTGAATATTTTTACATGCAAATAGTTGCATTTACGATTTTGCACGCTATAATAAAGCATGTAAACACATATAAAAGCATGCTAAAACAAAAAGGAGAAATCACTATGGAAATTTTTAGTTTAGATTTAGGCAATAAAAACTCAAAGTTAAAGGACAGTAAAAGTGAATATATTATTCCTTCACGCTTCGTTAACAAAGCCGACGCACCTCTTCAACTAGGAGCAAACAAAAAGAACAACGTAAAAGAGTTCAAGACTATGTTTGACGAAGATTACTACTTATGGGGTGAGGGGATTAACGATTTACATTTAGACAATTTAATCCAGGATACTTTATCCAATTACGGCAATCGATATAATAATGACTCATTCAAATTATTAGTTGAATTTTCTTTAGGATTACTTGCCAGTGACTTTCCTTCTTCTAAAAAAAGCGTTCTAGAAGTTCAAAGTATTGTTGGCGTACCAACTGACGATTTTACTAGTCAAGAACGTTTAAAAACTTTAAGCAAAGATTTAAAAGGTCGTCATCAGATAGAAGTTGACGGCGAAACTTACTCAATTGACGTAAAAGAAGTTAAAATTTTACCGCAACCAGTTGGTACCGTATGTGAAGAAATGTTAGATGACAAAGGATACGTTAAAAATGAACATTACGAAACTGATAAAATTGGCATTGTAGATATTGGCGGCGGTACAGTTTTACTAGATACTTTGAACAACATGGATCTCAACACCGTTGATCGACGCGAATATAAGACCGGGATTAACTCATTAATCAAAAACATTGCTTCCAACCTAGACTTAGACGTTGATACCAACGATTACCAATTAGAAAAAGCTTTAATCAAAGGATCAGAAACGCGTGATTGGAGCTATTCTCCAAATGGTAAAGCCGAAAGTGGAAATAATATTACTTCTTCAGTTAACAAACAAATTGATCACTTTACCAAAAAGCTAATCAGTGACGTACAATCAACATTAGACATTGACGGATTAGCTGAACTATTGATTACCGGTGGTGGTGCAAACTTAATCAATAAAGACTTAATCACTAATAAAATTCCTAACGCTATCTTCATTAAAGATTCAGAAGTAGCAAATGTTCGTGGATTTTACAAGTATGTGAAATCACAACAAGTAAGTAAGGAGGACTAATTTTGAGCAAAATAGAATATGTTCAATTAAGGTTAAATCCCGATAATGAACGAGATCAAAGGATCTTAAATCAGTTGCAAAATACTAATATGCCCAAAGCGGCATTTGTAAAAATGTGCATTTTGAATGAAATTGACGGACTACATGCCAATCAAGTTCTGAGACCAAGTAATAGTTCTGTTCAAGACGTTCATACTAATACTCCTATTTCTGAACCTAATAAAACTAAAAAATCAAAAAAGACTTTGAATAAAAGTTTTGGAGAATTTAATGGCTAAAGAAACAAAAAGCGGACCAGCAAATGCTGATCCGTTGTTTTTATTGTAATTTACTATACATAATTCCTTGCCTTAGTTTCCAAGTTATTAAAATCAAAACACCTATTACTTAATATACTATTAGGATGATTATTTTTATAACGATACAATCTTTTAGCATCTTTATCTAATCCCATTCGCTCCATTTCTCTCATTTCTTTTCTTAGGAGAAAAATATATGATGATTTTTCATTATTAGTATTAAAACTTCTAAATTGATCAATATCACCAAAATTTTCCATACTAATGATACATTGTTTGCAAACAGGAAACATATAATTTAAATTAACAACACCTAGCAAATTATTACCATCAAAAATCTTTTTAAAATCCATATTATTTCTCATATGTCTATGACGTCTTTGAGGATGATTTAATTGCGCAACATATTCTAAATCTCCTACGTCAAAAAGACTGTGAAAAAAGGGTTTAAAATGATTGTTACCATATTCACTAAAAGGTATTCTAGATTCATATTGCCTTAAATAATTCAAATACTTTTGATCAATGGAACAGTACCTCATCGTAATTTCCTCCACATCAAACACATCAAAGAGCTTCACTTAATTATCATTATGTAATAAAAAAGTCGGCTCTACACCGACCACAACACTACGACTCAAAACAGTTTTTTAATAGGCTCTGTAACCTCTAGATACAACAGTTTTTTAATAGGCTCTGTAACCTCTAGATACAACAGTTTTTTAATAGGCTCTGTAACCTCTAGATACAACAGTTTTTTAATAGGCTCTGTAACCTCTAGATACAACAGTTTTTTAATAGGCTCTGTAACCTCTAGATACAACAGTTTTTTAATAGGCTCTGTAACCTCTTTACAGTGTAATAATAACTACTTTTCTTTTTATTGTCAAGACAAAAAAGAAATTTCAAATTCCAAACTGGTAACACAGCGATTAAAAATATAACCGTAGCCCTCCATTACTTTCGCTGAATACTAACCAATAATACGTTCTAAAACTTCCATATCGGCTTCGCGATCATTTGATAAATCCACAAAATAATCTGTTTGCCATTCCAATTCTTTTAAAGCAGCTGCATTCAATCCCGTTTCCCAACCAGGGTAAACACGCAATGTCATTTTTCCTTTGACTCCTGTTTTTCTTAAAATACCGTGCTTCAACAAAACTGTTTTTGGAAATAGGAACTGGCCCTGGTGCATACCGTCCACAATGTTGATTAAGGTAATATCAGAGCTGCTATCCATATCAAAGGCTTGTTTTTTATCATTTTCATCACGTTCATATAAGGACACAGAGTAGCCTTTACGAACTGGTGTCTTTCTAGCAAGCCTATTCCGAAAGGAAATATCAAACATCTTGAAGTAGAAACCTTCGTATTTTTCCATTTGTGGCTCTTTGTAGCGATATTTAACAGTCATACCTAAATATGGCAGAAGAGTTTTATTGATTATCTTTGAAGACTGATACGTGTACTGCTTCTGCTTTTTCGGCGATTTAACATAATTGTAAATACTAGGCGTTAACTCGGGCGCAAAATCGTCTAATTTATCATTGGTAATTACTAATACCCGCTTCATGTGTTGAACTTCAGCAAGTGCATTCTCGCCGTCTTCAGCGGTTACTGTTTTACTTTCTAAAACAACGCCCTTTTTGTGACCATACCTTGTACCCACTTCTACAATTTGGCCAAATGGTACTCTATCACTATTAAACTTTTCTTTATGGGGCCGATCTTCCGTATTAATGGTTAAACGAAACCAATAAGCGCCATTAGAAAGTTCATACGCACCCGTTTTATCATTTTTATTCAAATGCCGCACCAAAACCGCATGTTTTGGGAACATTTTCCTGCTTACTTTTTTGTCTTCAGTCATTGTTTGCTACTATCCTTTAACTGGATCTTCGGCTTTGGCAAAGTCACATAATCACTTCTATCAGCCAATAGATCAAACTTAACTAATGCTTCCCAAAGTCTGGGAGCTATATCGTTCAAAGATTGCGTAGTTACCCTAGTCACTCTACGCATTTTCTTAATGACTCGTTTGGGTATTACTCCTGTTACTTCCATATTTTCCAAAACTACCGCCGGTTTTGATCCATAGTTGGTTTTGACCATAATGATATTACTAGATGGAACTTTTGTCCCTCTAAACTTACTAAGCGGCTTTCCTTCGACTTCTAATTTAGTATTTGTGGAAATTTGATACCAATAAGCCTGAGGAGCAAAACGATACCGACCATTCTTTTTATTTTTGTACAATAGAACAGCTTTAACCGCGCGCCTAACTTCCCTTGGTCTACTCTTTTTCTTACTCATGAAGATTTTTTTCCAAACTGTGATTTGAGAAAACAACTACTAAAGTTAAAACTAAAAGCCCAAGAACTACTAACTTACTAACAAAATATTGAATATAGCCCCCAGCAATTAACATAAAAACCATGCCTGCAAATAAGAAAGTCGAGGTCCAAGATTCTAAATGTAATTTAGTTATTCGACCAATTTTTTTAGATACAGCTACTAAAGACAAAACTAACGTCAATACTAAAAACAAAGTACTCAAAATATAGAAAACAATTGAAAAAGCGGTTCTGTCAGGTCTTATAAATTCAATTGTTAAGGAAAGTAAATTAATAATTATCATTAACAAATACAGTACTGCATCTAAATAACCGACTATTTTAGTATGCATAATTAAACTCCTTTGACATGAAATTTTGTTCCAGTTATGTTATTATTTATATGTAAGAAAAGGTCAGTGCTTGTACACTAACCTTTCCGTAAAGTTGCTAAGACGGCGACTATTAAATTTTATTTGAAAACTAAAATAATCGCTAGCCTTGCGCGGCTAAGGCGATTATTTTTTTGATTCATGCATGACCATCCAAACGAAACTTGCGACATCGATAATCGTTGTGATTATCTGGCAAAGATCGTGGACGTTCAAATGAAACAATTTGCTACTCCTTTCTTTAGGATCTGGGTTTACAGTTTTTACACCATAAGCACCACTCCCTTTCGAGGAACAGCCACCGCCTTAGCATTTAACTTTACTCAATAATTATACCATAAAAAAGTGGCTAAATCCTTGATTTACAAGGCTTTAGCCATTTTGTTTTTGTTGCTTAAATTTTTTTTGATTAACTATTTTTGACCAAATGATAATTCATCAAAGCAATCACTATGGTTAAAACTAAAAACACTGCTATTATTACTTGACCAAGAATTTTAGTAATATAGCCGTTGGCTATTAACAGGAACCACGCGCTGGCAGCCATTAATGTTATGCTCAAAGTATTGAAAACGAAACCTAATTTTCTATTAACTTTAATTCTAGCAACAGACAAAACGGTTGCCAGAACCAGGCTAGCTGTGCTTAAAATATAAAAAATTGTTGCTGAATTGCTTGCCGTTGGATTAAGTAACGATTTTACCAACGAACAAACACTCAAAATTACCATGGCAAGATAAAGTAAGACGTCTAAATAATAAGACATTTTCTTAAGCATATGAATTCTCCTTATTCTGTAATTAACTATTCAGTAATTTAAAACGTCGCTGTTGAGTACGTTCACTGATACCTGTTTTACGCTCAATCATTTTATAGGTCATACCTTGCTTACGTAATTCATAAGCAAAGCGAATTTGCTCGTCAGTGTACGTTTTGGGGCGTCCTTCTCTAAAACCTGGATCATTCTTTTTAGCGTAAGCTTTCCCTTCCTGTGTCCTTGTTACAATCATATCACGTTCGAACTGCGCAAAAGCACTAAAAATCGTAAAGATTAGTTGTCCTGTTGGTGTATTATCAATCATTCCCATATTGAGAATATGAACCTTAACATTGCGTTGGAACAGATCTTGGATAATCTCCAAAGCCTCTCTCGTATTTCTAGCAAACCTATCTAGTTTAGTAACGACTAATGTATCATCTTCTGACAGCTGATCAATCAATTTTTTAAATTCTGGACGTTGAGTTGTAGTGCCTGTAAATTTTTCTTGATAAATTTTTTCAGCACCAGCTGTTTTTAACAATTCAATTTGATTTTCCAATTTTTGATCCGTTGTACTAACACGAGCGTAGCCGTATTTCATATTTTTACCACCTATTTATGTCGCTAAGATATGACGTATTCTAACTAGCCTAATTATAAGACAAGTAAAAAAGCGACACAACCATTAAAAAACGGCTCAACGATCATTTAACTAAATTAACTGACGTGCAATTACTGGCTTTAATGTATTCGCAGAATCAAATTAGTATTTCTAATCAACGTATTCTTTATCATATATGAAGACTACTTGACTTTTTTGCCTACATAAAAATCAAGATTAAATTGCCTATGTGACGTTTTATTTAAATACATGAAAACTGAAATAGTTAACCAGAGAGTCCAACCACAATAAAGGATTATTTATAGTTTACAATGTCTGTTTGTTAGACAGCTCTCAACTTTAGTGCAAAATTTTTGAAAATATGTTGTATAAATGATACAAAATAATCAATAAATTACATTATTATGATTTTAAAGAATCACCTTTTTAGCATACCTAAGTAAACAATTTTTTAAAGTAATTCCAAAGTTGAATAGAACAATACTTATTTGTAGATGTTTGGAAAAAAATTAACTAGCACACGCGTACTAACCTTTTTTGATTCCTACAAGTAAAATTTGCAGTTTATTTTTATATCATATAAGCATAAAAATGCTCCCCCGAAATTGTCATAACTTCGGGGGAGTACATTATTAGCAACTTTTTATTTTTAATCATTTTAAAACTATTTACGTCAGTTACTATATGGCAAAGAAAATAATTTAAATTTTCTTTCATCATAAAATACTTATTTTATATTAGAATTAATATCACTATTAAAATTCTTAAAAATTAAAGAGCAATTAACTCCTCCAAAAGCAAAAGAATTAGACATTACGTATATAGTTTGATTACTTTTAAAGTTATTAAAATTATTATTTAATAACATTGCTTTAAATTTCAGATTTGTATCAACAATCCCTCTTTCCATTCCAAATTGCTTCACAAAGACTCTATCCTTAATCATTTTTATACACAACATTGCTTCAAATATTCCAGCGGCCCCCAACAAATGACCTGATACAGCTTTCGTAGATGAAACCTTAGTATTTTGAGAAAACAAACTAGATATTGCATCAGATTCACATTTATCATTTGCAACAGTAGCAGTACCATGCGCATTTACATAATCTACATCATTTTTAGTTATATTGGCATCTTTTAAAGCAATTTCCATTGATTTTTGCATACCAGATTCACTTGGAGCAACTAAAGAAAAAGCATCAGAGCAGTTGCCATATCCAACAATCTCTGCATATATGTCAGCATTCCTACTCTTCGCATGATCCAAAGTTTCTATTACTAGAGCCGCAGCTCCTTCTGATATAACAAAACCTGTACGATCTTTAATGAACGGCAAAGAAGCATCTGATATAGCATCACTATTCGATAAAACACCCAACTTTTTAAAAGCCATAATTGCATAATCATTTAAGCAAGATTCTGTACCAACTACCAAGGCTGAAGATAAATATCCATATCTTAATTTTTCAAACATTTCACCAAGGCTTATACTACTAGAAGAGCAAGCGGAGCAATAAGTAAGTGCAGGACCTTTTACACCAAGATTTATAGATAAATTAGAAGCTATCATATTAGGCAACATTTTTATAATTGTCCTTACTTCCATAGAATTGAGCTTTCCATTTGTAGCAGCTTTACTAACTTGTTCAACTGTTGTATTAATACCACCTATGGCTGTTCCAACACTAATTGCTGAATTATTCAGATCAGAATCATTCAACTTACTATCCTTAACGGCTTGTATAGCTGCCAGATTTGCAAGTTGTGAAGATCTATCCTGATATCTTATGTCCCTTTTGGACATACTTATATTAAAATCATCATTTATTTTGCTTATATTAACTCCTAAATCAGAATTATAACTAAAATTTGACTTACCTAATTTAATAGAATTCCAGTTTTCTTCCACCGTAGTTCCAATGGGCGTTATGGCCCCCATGCCTGTAACCACTACTCTATTCATAATCATTTACTCCATTTTTTTATATAATGACTTAAATTATTTAGATAGTCAGTCCTTCTTGTTTTACTACTTGTATCAATGCTCCCGAAATTTTTCCATTTTAAATGTCTAAAATTCAATTGTTTTAAAGTGCTTTTCACAAAAACGCCCTTAATAGCATTGCCACAAAATAAGTTTAAATAAAATGTTGGAGAGGTTGACGTAGTCAAAATCAAAGTCTTATTGATATTATTTAATTTACCAACAACTCCAGTTTTACCAACATAGTAAGAAAACGACTTTTTCATAATTTTGTCTATGAAACCTTTTACAATTGCCGGAGTATCATTCCACCAGACAGGAAAAATAAATATGACTTTACTGGAGGCTTTTATTAACTGTTGATATTTAATAACCAAATCGTCTAAAGTCTTTCCGACACTGAATAAAGCAAGTTCCTCGGTAGAATAAGCAGGGTTAAAGCCATCACCATACAAATCAATTACATTATATTTTACTTTGCTTATATCCAGAGATTGTAATACAGTTTCAAGAACAGCATGATTAAAACTTTTATCATAAGGATGAGCGTATATTATAAGTACAGACATCACAATTCACCCATATTCTTTTTGGCTTTTTCTAAGATATTTAAAGTCTTATTTATATCAGACCTAGTGTGCATACTAGATACGAAAAATCTTATTCTAGCTTCACTTTCTTTTACTGCAGGATAAACTATAGGCAACGCATTTATATTATTTTCAAATAAATAGTTAGATAATTTAGCCGCATTAGCTGAATTTCCTAAAATAATAGGTACTATAGGAGTATCTTTACTATTACCAGTATCAAAGCCTAAATCCCTAACACCATTAAGCAAATAATCTGAATTTGATTTTAATTTTTCCAACATAGTCTTATCATTTTTAAATATCTGAATTGCTTTTAGTGCACTAGCAGTATTAGCGGGAGTAATACCGGCACTAAACACAAAACCAGGAGAATTAAACTTAAGCCAATTTACTAACTCCAGACTCCCTGCTATATATCCCCCACAACTAGCTGCAGTTTTACTTAAAGTTCCCATGAGAATATCAACGTTATCAGCAGATATATTAAAGTAATCACATACACCTGCACCATTTTTACCTATAGTACCAAAAGAGTGTGCTTCATCAATCATCAAAATACAGCCATATTTTTTTTTCAAACGAATTAATTCAGGTAATTTACAAATATCACCATCCATAGAATAAGCACCTTCAACTACTATTAAAGTGCGTCTATATTTATTCCTTAATCTTTTTAAAATATTTTCTAAAGAAGTCATATCATTATGTTTAAATGATCTTCTCATTGCATGAGACAACGTTGCACCCTGAACGATACTATTATGAGCCAATTCATCATGTACTATTAAGTCCTTTTCATTAACTATATTTCCGATTGTGTTAACATTAGTGCTGTGTCCACCAACTTCAACAATTGCATCTTCAGTACCCAAAAAATTAGAGATCTCTTTTTCAAGTTGCCTATGAATATCCAACTCGCCACTCAATAATCTACTACCAGACACAGAAGTTCCATACTTATCTATTGCTTTCTTAGATGCTTCACTAACTCTATAATCACCATTTAATCCTAAATAATTATATGTTGAAAAATTAATATAGTTATCGCCAGAAATTGTTATACTATTAGTGGGAACACCATCATCTAATCTAAAATAGGGCAGATTTTTACTTTCTTTTTGGTACAATTCATTAAATTGTTCTATTTCTGGAAATTTTTTAATATCTGAAACTTCTACATCATATGAATTAACACTATCTTGAGTCTTTATACCTATTAATCTGCCAACATCTCCTATAGTTGTATGAACATTAAAATTTTTATAAGGAATAGAGTTCTCTTTTAAACCAAATTTCGACTCAACCGTATTTGCCAAATCTATAAGCATTAACGAATCAAATCCAATATCGTTAATTAATTCATCGGTTTCCTTAAAGTTGTCTTTATCTTCTCCTGAAATTTGAGAGATAATATCCATTAGATCATTCAATATGATAATCCTCCAATAAATAAACATATATTTATAGTAAATTATAAACACCTAACCATATTAAAGTCAATATATGATAAATTTAATGCACTTAATAAGTTAAAACCGTTTCTTTAATGTTTATTGTTTAATTTAATGATTTAAACAGTTTTTTTCAATGGCAGATGTGTTTCTTTAGAACGCAAATTTTAAAGGTTTTATTTTTATCTATTTTTAACATCATAAATTATTTATACATAAGTTTCATAGTAAAATTAGATGCTTTCAAAATAAAAAATTCCAAGATAAGAATCTGGTATAATTGATTAAGTTTCACATGTTTTGGTGCAAGTATAAAACCTATCCTATCTAGAAAGTTACAGAAATGAATATGTAAATTACAAGTTAAAAATATTAACTACAAGAATATCTGAAAAATTCAGAAATTTTACTTAAACAAGCAAAATAATCATCGATACAAAAAAGTAAAGATCCACTGATATGCTGGCATGCACCCCAAAATTAGGACAGATTTTTTTAGTTTTTAACTGAGGACTAGTTTACGATATTCCATCGGAGTTAGTCCTTTTAATTTGTCTTTGATTCTTTGGTGATTATAGTAACTAACATAAGAACTGAGTGCTACTTCTAATTCCGTTATCTAATGAATTGCCTTTACGAGATATGGATTGTTTGATTCGCTTCTTTTTCAGTAATTCTTGGTACTGAGCATGTTGATACTGCCAACCTCGATCTGTATGCAGAACTAAATTATCTAGTTTAGGATGTGTTGGCACAACATGCTTTAATATGTCCATTTTTGGTTTGAGGTTCGGACTACGATAAATATTATAGGCAATGATTTCTTGCGTACAACCATCAATAGCTGGCGACAAACAAATCTTTTGCCTATTTAAACTAAATTCCGTTACGTCCAATATCATTTTTGATCTTATTTGGTAGCAGCAAATTGACACTTAGTCAAGTTAGCTTTAATAATTCCTTGGGTGCCATGATAACTATTATATTTACTGCAGCGTTTACTGATAATGCCAATGAAATTTGCCGATAACCATAACGACGTTTGTAATGATATATTAGGGCAACCAAATAATTAATAGAACGCAGACCTACACTGTATATGTGACTTAATTATTTTGGACCAATACCGTAATATTTCCACAAATTGTAAATATCAATTTTGTCTTACTTAGATAATTTAGATATCAAAATGGCCCCCCGAAGTTGTCCTAACTTCAGGGGCCACATCAATATCAATTTTTATCTTGGGGATTTTTACTTTTCAAGTAGCTAATAAACTTACTTTCTTTATAGTTCTTTTCTTATTCTATAAATGAGTGTCCTAGATACCCCATATTTTCTGGCCATTGGTTTAATTGGCTTATTGTCTTTTAAGTCCTGGACAATTGCTTGATACACTAATCGCTTTTTAGGATCTTTGGCGTGATCATTATATTCTTGCGCTCTTCCCACATAAACACCATTTTTTTTAGCAATCGCAATCCCTTCTCTTTGCCTTTCACGAATTTTCTCACGTTCAGATTGAGCAACATAGGACATGAGTTCAATTACTATATTGGTCAAAAGGTTCTTTAAATTAGGATCTTCTACTCCCTTGAAGCTAGGAAGATCCAAAATATCAATCGTTGCCCCTTTTTGGCGAATTTCAGACAAAAGATCTTTAATATCCTGAGAATTACGTCCTAAACGATCCAAGCTCATAATCACCACAACGTCTTCATCGTGAATATAATTCAACATTGCTTGTAGTTGTGGGCGCTCCGTATTTTTACCAGAGATTTTCTCTTGGAAAATTTTTGTACAACCTTCTTTGTTTAGTGCTTCAATCTGACGATCCAAATTTTGGTCAGTTGAAGACACTCTGGCATAGCCAATTTTCACATTTTTACCCCCAATTTAAAAAACACCTTTTAGAATACCCTTTAACATTTCCAGTATAGCATATTCCAAAAGGTATTTTAAGAGCACACCCTAAAAATACCTTTTTTAAACATAAAAATCTTCTTTTTGTATATCTCCTTTACATGTGCATTATAAACAGATATAATTATAGTTAAATTAAATTATTGGAAAGTAAACTATGATACAATCTTTTGCTGACAAAGAAACAGAAAAAATATACAATCAAAAATTCTCCAAAAAATTGCCTCAAACAATCCAAAAAACAGCATTACGAAAATTGATTATGTTAGACAATGCAAACAATATTAACGATCTACGAATGCCCCCAGCTAATCATTTAGAACAATTATCTGGTAATAGAAGCGGACAGTATAGCATTAGAATTAATGAACAATACAGGCTTTGTTTTTCAATTAGAAACCAAAATGATTTTGTTGACGTTGAAGTTATTGATTACCATAATTAATGGAGGAGCCATAGATGAATAATATAACTACACCAAAAATTAGTGAGATTTTAAAGGAAGAATTTATGATTCCTTTAAATCTTTCCGCATATATGCTAGCTAAAAAAGTAAATGTTCCAACATCAAGAATACAGGATATTTTACATGATCGACGTAAAATTACCGTAGATACTTCTGTTCGTTTAGGACGATTATTCGGTGTATCGGATCGCTACTTTTTAAATTTACAAAATGACATTGACATCCGTAATGCGGAAAAAAGTATGAAAGATGAATACAATCAAATACAACAATACCAATTAAACTAAATCATATGTATGACTCTCCTATAAATAAATCAGGAGAGTCTTCTTTTTAGATTAAGGCAGTCAGATTGTTAATTAAATGTACTAAAATACTTGCCTTAATATTTCTAGTCTTACAGTAAACCAAGCCTAAAATCACTCCCATAATCAATTTAGAAATAAAGTATACTGGATCATTTGAAACGTGCATTAAACCAAAAATGACCGCCGACAATAATATATTTATCCTTGGATCCAAGTTGAACATGTTTTGTATATATCCTCGAAAAAGTAATTCTTCCAAAATTGGTCCAATTAAAAGTGCGTAAATCGTAAAAGCAACTGGGACTCGTTTAACAACTTGCAGTTGAGTGCTGACGTTAGTATTACCTATTGCTTTAAATAACGGTGCTAGTACCAAGTTTATTAGAAATAGTAAGACACCAGCAGCTATTACTAACAAAAATGCTTGACGGTCCAATTTTTTGGTTGGAAACAACTGTACCTTTTTAGTTATCCAAATCATGGCCACTATAATTAAAATACAAAAAAGCGCGAAAATCGTGTAACTAAGCCAAGATTGACTAGCCTTTTTATTTGAGGCCATCGATTCTAAAATAATCACTGGTATCTGTTCCCAAACAAAAAGCAAGGCCCCTAATAAAAGGTGCCCTGCCATTTTAAAGATATTTAACTGTTTACTACTCATCTGTCTAACTCATTTTTGTGGTCATGATAATACTTTTTCCAATTAATTCTGTTTTGGTCACTATAAAGATCTTCTTCAGCTTCTTTGGTGTTTCTTTCATTTAATTCCAAAATAGAAATTCGATGATTAAGCTCATCTTTAACGTAGCCGGCAATTAATTCCCGAAATGGTATCATTTCATGCTGATTAGATCTGGCTTTTTCTAAAGCTTCCATATACTTATTGCGAGCTACTTTAGATGGATTAACATTAATTACTGGATAACCGTTTTCCGTTAAAGCAAAATTCATTAACAATCTAGCCGTTCGACCGTTACCATCTCTAAAAGGGTGGATTGAAACAAATTTTTGGTGCAAGTCAGCTGCATACTGCACTGGGTGCAATTCTTGAGATGCGGTCTTACTCCAGACAATTAAATTATCCATCGCTTCCGGAATATCATATGGTGTTAAATAAGGGTGATCTTCTAAACCATATGGCCAAACGTCGATGGTTCGATAATTACCTGCGTCGGTTTGTGGAATGATCGTTTCCATGGTCGCAATCCGATTTAAATTGCGAATATCAGACACATTTAATTCGACTTGTTTAGTTGCTAATTCGACCATGTAGTCGTAGGCATTATTTAAATTGGTAATTTCCAGTGTTTCTTTCAGCGTTTTACCATGAATAGTAGCTCCTAAACCACCTTCAATTAAAGCAGCTGTTTCATACTTACTCATAGTGTTACCTTCAATTGCCGCGGAAGACCAAACATGTTCTATTCGAACATTTTTTTCTAGTTGTTTAACTTCTAATTGAGATAACGGACGATATTGATTCATTTTAGTCTTTAATGCAGTAAGTTCTTTTAATTGTTCGTTATAATTCATAGACGTTCACCTCTTATTAACTAATAAGTGTACCATGCTCATTCTAAATCTGTCTTTTGATTGAAAAAGATAATTTTTTTGACTTTTAACAAAATTTGGCTTTAATATTTGCAATCTAAGCAATTTAAATTTAAATCACGTCCAATTATATTCAAGCTACAAAAAATTCTTATAAGCTCATTTTGAGGCAAATAAGCCAATTACCGTTTTTTGATTAAAAATGGGTAAATTTATTTACTATTAAATGCCTTTCTTGCTATCACCATTGACATAATTAATTTGAATGTGTGATTGCATGTTCCTTAAATAAACATTGAAACTCAAATTAGAAGTTGAGCCGCGATCTTCAACTGATTGAGCTTCGATTTGTACCCCGCGGGCAATGATTTCACTGTCTTTGTAAACTAATTTTGCTCGATAACGGACGTGATTTTTCGGATTAGTTTTTAGATAACTAATGGTTTTCTTCTCCATAACGTTAATTAAATTACTTTCCAAAAAGTTAGTGGCCGTAAATACATTTCTTGGATCATTAACATTTACCTTTTTATCAACTAAATTGTTCAATAACTTACCACGAGTAAAATTAACTTTACCAGGCATATTGTCATTATTAATAAAACCTACCGGCGTGTAGGTAACAGGTTTTACACTTGGCTTTTTAGGCAAACTATTCTGATCTAACATAGCGTCCACTTGCGTAGGTCTGTTCGCAGAGTCTTGATTTGAATAATAGATCCACGTACTTTTTTGCTTTTTCTTTTTCTGAAGTACCAAGTCTTGATCCTCGAAATCCGGCACATTATCGTCAATTTTAAATTTCGTATTGCTTGTTTGATCAGCTAAATCTTGATTAGCGTCCACTGCTGGGATCATGACTGTCTCAGCTTTATTCGCAACACCAACGCAATAGTTTTTAATTTTATGTCTAGCTAAAAAGACCGTAAAAATTAAAATAATTGAGATCGCCAGTCCGGCGATTTTTAATACCCTTTTAGACGTATCAGTCTTCATATTCTTCACTTCTGCTCACTCCTTTGCAAATAAAAAAGAACCAGCAAATTACTTGCTAGTCCTTCACATATTAATTACATAAAATTTAAGATCCATTACATAGTATTACAAAAAGTATAATAATAGTGGCTGCAGCCAAAATTGGATTACAAAGTAGTGTGAAAGTACAAATTATCAACACTAAATTTATTACTATACCTAACCATAGTAACGCATCTTCTCCACCATACTTAAAATAAATGAACACTTCAAATATCATTACACCTATAGACACTAATCCAAGCAATAGATATGTTTCATAATTTTCAGCCCCAACTACCGCAAATGAACTACTAATCAAATTACTATAAGAATCCCATATTGAGCGTAAATTTTTATTATAGAAATATAAAAAGATCATATATAGCCCAACCATCAACACCGTTAACGATTCCGTAATTAAAAAATTTATTCTAATTCTAGTCACTTAAATCTCCAAATTAATAACTATTTATGCAAAATCCAACCGAACAAAGCGGCAATAATAGTCCAAATAAAAGTTAATTTTGCTAAATCAAACTTCTTATCACCATTTACCTGTATCCATTTATATATCATTTTAAATAACTTAATACTGCACCAGATAATCCAGGTAATAGAAATAAAAACAAGGACCACAAGGTAAATATCTAGTTTTTTTCTTACTATGTTAATGGAAAAAAACATAACATCAAGCATTATTAGTATAATACTAATACTTCCGTAAAAAAATCCTTTGTGTTTATTATTAATGATTGAGGAATAAGATACTAAAGCCATAAAAGCAAAACAGATAAAAAGTAGTATAGTAATACCAAACAACATAATAGTCGTTCCAGAAATTTTATTTAATAACTGTCGCCTATTCATTAATTCATTATATATCCTTGGTATTTCTATTTGGATTTTCACGTAAGAAAAAGCAGATAACAAAGAACCTATAGACAAAGATATCCAAAAATAAGGATCATTAAAAAGCCGTTTTACTGTCTTTTTACATTTAGATATCATAAGTTTCCTCCATAAAAATAATTATAATGCTTTTCATAAAAAATCATATTTTCTTAAATCCCCAAAACTTGTGACCCTTGTAAGTTTGCTGCTGTAACGAACCTTTGATCATTGATTTCTTGTACCTAAAGCTAATTTCTTTTCCTGCCAACAAATCGTTAACCTCTTTGTCAGTAAACGTGTGCGTCCCCCACTTTTGGTTAAATTCGACCTTTGTTCCATTGGCCAACGTTCCACTGACCTTTTCCTTTTTCTTAAATGGTGCAGTATTACCTTGCGGTTTACCCACTGTGGTTACTAAAGTTTTGGCGTTATAAATCATAATCGGTACATCGTGTTCAATCGTTTGGGTGGCTGTACCTAATAATTGACCCGGCTTAATTTGCTTCTGGCCAACTTGCGCCATTCCATTAAAGAGCTTTTCGGTGACGTTAACCGATGAAATCCAAGTATCTTTGTTCAAAGCCGCCGTCAAATTACCAACCGGCGTCATCGAATACACGCCTTTTTTCTCCTTTAGCGGGGCATTTGCACCGGCCACTAATTCGGCTAGCGTGGACGTTCTTGTTGCACCAGTACCTACGTTATATTTTTCTAAATATTTAGTGACCCACTTCATACTGGGCTTAGTAGGTTTCGGATTTGCTCCCTCATATAGAAATGGGCTTGCCACCTTTCCTAACTCGGCTGTCTGTTCTTGGCCTTGTTCGTCCGAGTCATTTGCGAACACTTGTTTAAAGTTTAATTCAACTGGAATATTAAAAGACGTTTCAAACGTTGGATAATCCACCAAAGTAGCCTTAACTTGATCATAAACATAGTCTTCACACAAAATGGCTAAATAGTTCTTGGCCAAAGTCTGATAAATAGCTTGAGCACTGGGGCCAAATTTACTTAAATCAGCTAAAGAAGTAGGAACTTTAAGTCCCGGACGATTAGCGCCGTGCGCTGCGTCTTTGGTTAAATGCTTTTTACGGGGTGAACGGTGGGTTAGTAATTGCGGATTAACGCCAACGACACCTGCAATTTGTTCCGCTAAGGGCAATAAGTCATTAAATTGTTCCAGGGTGATTTTTTTGTCTTCTGTACGTGGATATGAAACGTATTCAGCTTCATACAGCTTTTGATAAGTTGCTAAAACTTCTTTAGCGTTGAAACCCATTGGTGCCAGACGGGCTGCTAAACCTGATAAATCAATTAATGCTCCTGGGGACTGCATTTTACGGGTAATGACAGCTGAGTTGATCGCTGAGTCATGATACTTTTGTAATTCTTGCTCACCTTCACTTTTTTGTTCAAATTTGGGGGCATCCTTTAATTTATTGGTAAACACATGCTCATTTTCATCTTTGAATTTAACCTCGTAAAATGGCTTGCGTTGGTAGTTTTTAATTGCTTCTTGCTGGTCAAATACATGGCGAATAATTACCGACTTCAAACGTCCCTGACGCACACTCTTAACATGGTAACCTGCCTTACGGGCCAAATCCGTTGAAGCTCGCGTTAACTGCATGGACATATAATCCCAGCGATTTCTAGTTTCGGCTTTCAAATATTCACCATCTTGATTTTGCGGTGGTAATTGAACAATTTGATTAAATGCTTTTTGAACGCTACGGGCCGACTCATCTTCAAAATACATCCGACCTACTGGACCATGCCAACCAATAGCATTGACTATTTCCCAGCCTAACAGCTGCCCTTCGCCTGACGGATCGTCATCGGTAGCAATTACCAATGTTTGAATATCCTTTGTGGCTTCCTTAATCTTTTTAATATCAGCAGCAGCTGATTGCTTCTTTTTTGTCCTAGGATTGTAAGAATTAATATAGGTTTTTTGCCAGGTAAAATCTTGCATACTCCATGGTAAGTCACTAATATCCCAAGATTTGTACTTCTTGGCCAAGCTAGGATCTTTTAACATCTCTGCCGGTTCTTTCAAGGTCATTAAATGTCCGTGGCTCGCCACTATCTTGTAACTTTTTCCGCCATAACTACCAGTTGTTCCACCTAAGGCAGTGGCAAACTTCTTGGCTGCACTCGGTTTTTCCGCCAAAATTAAATAATCCGTCATTGCTTAATCGCGCTCCATTTTTTGTTTTTGTAATTCCAGTTGATATTTTTTTCTACGCATATCTTCTTGCTCTTTAGTTAATTCCTGTTGCTTTTTTTCAACGTTCTTTTGGTCCTTACTTTTATCAGTCATTTTTTGTTCTCCTCTATCTTGTTCTTTTGTGCCAAAAGACTCAATCATTTTCTTGGCAGTTTTTGAAACACCATCTAAAACTTTAAATTGTTCTTTATTACCTAATTCATTCAGTTTTTGGCCATTATCGGTCCAACTAGCTAAATAGTTAACCGTAAAATCATGATCATCTATCCCAAAATGATCAGCCACTAAATAGGAAGTCAACTCTGCTTGTAATTCCCGAATAGGCTGCTCCAACTGCTCGTGTTCTTTTGGTGAATGCAGTTGTGAGTGAGCCAACTCATGGATTAACACTGTGGTCATTTCTCCAGAAGTATTATCTGGATTCAAGTAAATATCTTTTTGATTCACACAAACACCTTTAGCGTTACCAAAGCGATTGCTAAATTCTGCTCCTGGTAGATCTTTAATCACTTGTACACCCTGCTTTTGCGCAAAGTTATTCAACTGTTGATCTAACCATTTTTGATCAGCCAGATTTTTAATATCAAAATCAACATGCCGGTTCGGGTAGAGTTCCGGATACTTCTCTTTCGGCATATTGGTTTGCGTGACGTCAAAAACGCTCCCCACTTTAAAGAACGTACTTTTTTCTGACTTAATTTGGCCCGACTTAATTTGTTGCTTTTCTTGCGGGGTAGCTTGGCTTAATCTAACAGTTTTTCCGTTTCGCTTAAAAGTAGTTACCTTAACCGGGGTTAGGATTTTAATACCCTTTTCACCTTTTTTAACTGAATATCCTAACTCCTTGATTTTTTTAAAACTAGCTACCGCTTGCGCACCCTCACGTTGGTGAGCAATTAGCAACTGATTTCTAGTAGAATAATTATAAAAATGACTCATGAACTGAACCATTTTCAAATACTTTTTAGGATCCACTGCATAACCTTTAATATCGGTTAACATATCATTGATTTTGCCCTTGAGTTCCTTTTTTAGATCCTTTCTAGCTACTTTAGTTTTACTATTTTGATTAACCTTAACCTGTTCTTTTTCCTTAGAAGCTTGACTAGGTTCTTTTTTAATGACTGGAGCAGGCGCTGGTTGCCACTGGGGCTCTTCTGGCGGTAAAGGCGGTTCCTCTAAGCCTTCCATTTCTGGAGAAGTCAGTGGCTGGCCAACATTTGACTCTTTAGTTAAAGTTTCTGATTGATTGGCCAACGTGGAGAAATCAATCGTTGTTGACTTTACCTCCTCAACTTCTGAACCAAATGGTGAGTCTGGATTGATAGTTTCTTGCCGTTCTTCAACTGGTTTTTCCTCAGCCTGTTCTTGCTCAACTTCCAATTCTGATTTTTTAACTAACTCATCGTTATAGTCTTTACAACCCAGTTCAGAACATAATTCATTTTCAAAAGTCACGGTTTTTCCGTCCAACTGACAAACCCATTGTGTTTGTGCAATCCGATCGTAAAAACTGTGTCCGGCTTTATCGTCGTCCACACAAATAGTAATTGAGTCTGGCGCTCTCTTCTGACTACGAATATTTTTAGCTACATAATTATAAACGACCTGTGGCTTTAACCCTTCCATTGAGACCAACATTGTATCTTTTAACTCAGGGTGTAAATCACGATAACTCATCATGTCGATTGCACTCTCAAAAAATTTCAAGTTTCGGGCCGAGCCAATCACGTGGGTAATCCCAAAAGCAGTAGTTGAATTCTTTTGAATTCCTTTCCAAGTCCCCCGTTTACCGTATTTTTCGTGATTAATAATCGTCCCTTGATTGGACGCACCAATAACATTGTGACGACTACTGTCTAACCATTTAAAGACCGCATTATGATATTTATCTTCTACTAAAACACCTGATTTTTGAAATTCGTTAATTGTTTGGTCAGAAATCTTACGCACGTCCTTTAAATAGGCTCGCGCCCGATCAATGTTATCCAATTCTTTGGTTTCGTCATAGACAAACGGCTCCTGAACAAATTCTTTGTCTGTATGCTTTTCGTAAGCTTTACCTTGATTATCATCTAACAAATAAGAAACGGCTTGGCGAAAATCATTATTATCAAGCACGTACGTCTTTACAAAGTCAATCGCTCCACCAGAAATCTGCCTTGAGTTCCAATAAAATTCGTTCTTTTTTAAATCAATTAACAATGAGTCATGGTCAATTAAGCGCGCATAACGATTACCTTCCATTTCGTACGGTATATCGTTATTTTGACAAATACTTAGAATATCTACACCGTTTGCCTGATCAACTTCTGCATCTGTAAACCTCGCCATCTTATATCTCCTTTTCCAAAACAAAAAACGACCAGCACCTAAACTTTTTTAGGCGGTGATCGTTGAAAATTAACTATTAAAAAAGAGAACTCAATGAGTTCTCTTAAGCATGTTTTATTTATCATTTAACTACCTATTTATTCTTTGGGATCAACACAAACTGTCTTTGTCTAGAACCTTTTTTCATCTGCCTAATCGGCATTTCTAAAATGTTAAAATCCTCCAGCACTACCTCCGTTGATCCTGTTTTTTTCCGCTGCAGATGACCGTCAACTAACATTAAAGTTCCTTGATCAGCTCTTGCTATTAATTGTTCAGCCATAGACTGCCACGCTATACAATTAAATTTATCCGTTTTGCGTACGTTGTTATTAGTTTTGTTTCTGGTAACAATTAAGTCAAACTCGACAAACTTAGAATTATTTTTTTCTTGCAAGCTCAAAGGACTTCTGACACGTCCAACTAACGTTACTCGATTAAACACTTCATTACCTCTTTTTAATATGATTGACCGCGTTCTGCGGCTCGTTGCATTTGTTGATAAAAGTATTGATTGCGTTGTTGCCTCACGTCATTACTCAAAATCCGGTCCAATTTGCGATTAAAATAAGGCACAAATTTGGGCACTACGGCTTTGTAATGCCGACGCTTTTGTAAAACATAACGGCGTTTGGCGTACTGACTGTTCATTTTATTTAAGGCATTAACTTTCTTAGTTTGAATTAGTTGGCGTTGCTTCAACTCTTTCAAAACTGAATTGCCTAAACGCTTTTTCAAGTCCAAAGTTTTATTTTGTTCATAGTCCTTAGTCTTTCGTTTACTTTTACCATATAAGGTTTGATCTAATTCACTCTCCCGTTTAATCAAATCTTGATAATCCTTAAAATCAGGATTATCTTGCACAATTTCGGTTGTAATTTGGTCTAAGATTTCTCTAGCTTCTTTATTAATTGCTTTCTTAACTGGCGATTGATTAGGACCAGCCGCGCCATAATTCCAGTAGCTGTGATCTTCTGGTAGACAACGATAAAGCTCTCTGACCAAGTGATTAATTCGCCGGCTATGGTTATTTTGCAATTCTCTTTTAATTCCCTTTGCCAAATCATTTCTTAACTCACTAATTCGGGTTAATTCTGTACTGCGGTCTAAAAGATTATGCGTAAACGTGGTTTTCATGGCGTCGATTGTTTTTTGTCGACGTTTACCTTTGGGTTCTAAATACTGACCACGCTGAACTATTTTTCGCGTGTTGGTACTTTCAACAGTAGCAAAGTGAATATGCACGTTATCAGTATTTCGGTGAATTGACGCAAACCAGTAACCAGTATCTTTTAAGTCTTCAATTTCAAACATCCGATCCATCATTTTATTAGCAGCTGTTTTTAAACGAGCTTCATTTAAATTATTGTGGTCGTCTAATAAGCCAATTTGTTTGAGAAAATTATTATCAAACGATACGACGTCTTGATACATAACCGAACCATTTTTTTGCGCCGTTAAAAATTTATCCTTAACATCTGATAAGTCGTTCACACTAATGAAATCTCGTTTTTGATCAAACACGCCATTTAAAATGTTCGCTTTATCAAGATTATCTTGAGCTTCTGATTGGCGATCAATAATCTTATCCATAGCTTGATCAATGCGCTTAATTTCAAATTGCTCACTGCTAGTTGGATTTGTTTTTTGCCGCAAAGCATAACTTCGCGACATGTAAGTTACCATTTTCGTAAAATCCATTTTATCCAAATTGTTAAAGTCAAAATCGTCATTGACCAAGTGATTTGCTTCTTCCTGCAGCTGCTTATGAGAATTTTCCGACGCATAACTTTTGGAAGAACGTCCTGGTTGTTGAAACAGTTCTTGTTTATTTTTTTGGATCCGTTGTAACTCTTTAGTCTCTGACTTAGTTAACTTCTCCTCCTTTAGTAAAGCCTGTTCACGCGTCAAATAATTAACAAATTTCGTGAAGTCATTAGAGTTAGGAAGTGAAAACTTGGAGGTTAAAATAATCCCTGGACTGCTCATGTTATTTGCCTAAAAAGTTGGGTATATCAACTTTATACGGATCATCTTTTAAAGTCCGAGGCACAGTTTTATTAGCTTTGCGGGTCGTCCGATACTGGATCCGATCCTCGACTTTTTTCTTGGCTGCCTCGTAAGCTTCCGGTGCATTGGTTTTTAAAATCTCTAAAATAATAGAAACTTCCTTGCCAATAGCTGATAACTTATTTAGATAACGCTTATCATCTATTTCCATTGAATTGATAATATCTCTAATAGCTCCAGAATAATTATTAATTCCATCATGGTTAGCAATATATTCATCTAAAACAATAAGATTTGACCCTGTAAACCAAATATGACGATCATATAACTCACTTTTAGTCTTGTTCATTATTCTCTTTCTCCTCATCTTCTTCTATTTCAATATCAATACCCGCTACAACTTCTATAATTTTATTATTGCTATCAATATATTCTTGAAACTTGTCTGTTAAAGTAGCAATTGACTTATCATAAATATCTTTTTTGTAGTCATAAAAATCAGCAGTCAATGCTTTTTCTAATAAATTTGATACCAGCTCATCTTGGTTTATTTTGATTCCTTTTTCTCGCATATCTCTTAACTTTTGTTTCAACATTGCCGAAACAGTTGGGTCTAAATTTCTAACAGTTAATTTCATAATTACTTCCTTTCATAAAAAAGCAGGGACTAAAAGTTGCTCCTGTAAACAGGACTGTCCTATTTACAAGGCAGTTAAGAATGCTGGTAAAACAAATATCCCTAAAATAGGACTGTCCTGTTTTAGGGATATTTTTAAGAAATTTTGACGGCAAGATTTAGGTCTTAGAAACCGCATAGGCACAGCCTATGCAGCAAATCCAGAATGGATTTGCCAGCAGGTTTCCTTATGCTCTTTACCAAAAGACGGTTTTCGGCCCTGACCCCGTGCTTTTAAACTTAAGTCTGCTTACAAACTAGTTTTGATTAATACTCTGAATTTGCTTCTTTAAACCTTTAATTTTCTGATTATTGGAATCAATTTGAACATTATCTTGCTTAACAGTACTTTGATAACTTTGAACTTGCGACCGATGATTTTCCAAACTTGAATCTGAATCAAATTTTTCCAAAGCTTGAATTTTAGTGATTAACTTTTGCTTTTCTTGGATATCTTTTTGAATAGATTTATTCTCATGATAGCCACGCTTAATCACCTGTTTAATAGATTTGATCTTCGCATTATCAGCATCAAATTTATAAGAATACGCAGCGTCGGTTAAAGGTGCGTTTACATAATCTTTTTTCAAAAAATATGATCTAATTGACTCCGTATTATTAGTATTAACCGTTGAATTAACATTTTTATTAATTACCTTTGGTGTTAGAACTAACCGTATTAGCGGCTCAGAAGCCGGAACTTGATGAACACTAATCAAAACATAATCAGAATTAATCACCCGTACTTGATTAGGAAGTTTAACTTTTTGTTGCTTAATCCCGGCAACTTCTGCTTTAAATTTTAAATTGCTCATTGTTTCTAAAATTTCCGAATCGTTATCTAAGTTATTCATCATGTCGGTAAAGTTCGCGTCATTACCAGACTTACCACTGTTATTCATGACTTGATTTGTTACTAAAATGCCAATTCTCAACTCTTGCTTTGCCGAATCGTACGTAACTTTATCAGTTACCAAATTTAAACTTCCCATCTGGGAATAGGTTGTTGTTTTATATTTCGAAATATTTTGGGGCTTAGAAATGGTGTAAAAGAAGATGGCCAAGATACTAAATAAGAACCCTAAAATGATTACTAAATATCTCTTACGGTGTGAATTCAAATCAATAGCACTGCTAATTTTGTGTTTTCTTTTAAACATTTTTAACACCTCAATTGTTAGCTTGTTGAACATCATAAGCGGCGTCAGTCACAATTAATTTGTTATTATCACCAATCCCCATCGTTAAATTAACGCGCGTGGTCATATCCGTTTCATCAATTTTGTAGTGCGCAATGGCGTAAACTTTAGCGACTTGATCAGTAATTGAACTCTTGTCAATATAACTATCAACGTGATCAATCGTGATTTTTGATTGCGGAACTTTAGAATCAAACTTTTCATTTTGATCAACCGGAGCAACCTTATCAATTACTTCTTTAGTCGCTACACCAGTTAAATTTTTACGAATATCAGCGGCGGTATGCGGGCCAATTATTTGCGAAACAAACTTGGTTGCTAAATCACCGTAACCATTTAAAAAAACATTTTGCGAGCTCAAGGAATTATTATTTTTGGGTTCTGATTTTTGCTTTTGATCACTTAATTGGGCTTGTAAGCTTTGATTATCTGACCTTAAACTACTGATTGTCTGCTGATCCTTAGTTAATTTCTTAGAAAAAGGCGCTACTATTTTATTAGCTTTAGCTTTGTTAATTTGACTGCTTGTTAGCGTCGTATAACCAAATAAAATAGTTAAACAAAAGAAAACTGCCGCTATTATCCCTAAATAAGTTTTTGTTCGATCATTACTATTGTTAATCTCTTTTTTCATCATAAAAACTCCTTTAATAATTAACTATTTATAAATTAGGACGAACCGCAAAATCGGGCTGCCAAGCTGATAGTGGGCGAATGTGACAAACGTCTCCTGGTTTAGGTTCTTCAATGACATTTCCATCGCCCATGTAAAAGGCAACATGATAGGAAGCACCTTTAGAACCATAAAAAATCATATCGCCGGCGGACAACTGACTGAGCGGAACTGGTGTGCCACAACTTTCTAGCGAAACTGTATATTGTGGATATTGCTTGCCCGTGACCTTAGTTAAGACGTAACCTACAAATCCGGAACAATCCATGCCAGTTGCGGGGTCGTGTCCGCCCCAGACGTAAGGAACACCGAGGTACTTTTGAGCTTCGTCAATAACCTTTGAACCACTATGCTTTTTTCGAGTTCGTTTGTGTTTACTGCTGCCAAATTGCAAATATCTTTTTACTAATTTGTCATAAAAAAAGTTCCCGCCATTGACATATAAAAAGCCGCCATTGTAGGGAACCGAAATTTCATTTTTATAAACGTAAGTTGCGCCACTTGTATTGCCTAATGCGGGGGCGACAACGTTTTTTGAGTACTGATCAGCAATTGGTGTCGTACTCTTTTTGTAACCATTTTTGGCCATCCAATTAATATAATTAGAACCAAAATTGTAACCCATGATTGCACCAAAAATATCAATTCCATACTGATCAGCTAAGTTTTTATTACTCTTCAGATATTTAACTCCGTAATGAATACTTTCACTCGGTGACAAAGAATTTGGTGGTAATCCTTGCGATTCTGAGCACTGCATAACATCGTTACCAATTCCCCTGGTTTCATTCATCATGATGGCCAAGACGTAAGGAACAAGTTCGGGAACGCCCTGCTCCTTACATTCCTTCTCCACCAAGTCTTTGTAAGCAAGAACCTCTTTGGAAAGTCCAACGTTAGTTACGTCGCCATAATCATCGCTATCGTCACCACCTGATCCGGCTGCTTGCGACATGGCTCCAAGAATTATGACTACCAAAACTATAAACGTAACTACAAGGGCTCCTGAGCCTCCTAAAATCCACGTTTTAAGTTTTTTAAACATTATCAACGTCCTCCATCAAATCTCTTTAATTGCTCTTTATCAGGTTTAAATTTGACCGTATAGTTAATGTTTTTTCCAAAATTGCAGACAGCTTGGCCAACTTCCAAACTTACTAATTTGTCATACTCGGACTTAGTTATTGAATTTCCTAAAAGTCGTTGCACGGCTGGAATAGTTGAAGAATCAGTCCGCATTAAAAACTTATAGGTAGTAAATTGCAAAACGGTTTTAATCGTTGAAGCATCGGCACTATTTGCACCTTCAGGAATCATTTCTTCTGGTGACTGTGTAGCAAACCAAACACCAGCGTAATTCTTCCGCATTTCCCGCTCAAAGCGACTCACGTATTGCACCGCAAAAATCATGTTCGTGTTAATAATATTGTGACACTCATCTAAAATTGCCAGACAGTAGGTTTCTTCGCCTTCTTTAATCTTGCCGGACTTTAAGTTTTGGCGGACGCGAATACCATTTTGTAACGCATGATTCCAAATAATTGTTAAGGCCGTGTACAACTGACAATGGAAAACTTCACGGGATAGTGATTGTAAGTTACCTGCTCCAAAATAAACGATTTGTTCATTAGATAAATTTTTAACAGTGGAATGCCCATCAAAGACGTAACCGTAGTTGGAAATAATATCTTGCAATGACGTTTGTATTTTTTCCAAGGTTCGTTTTTTGTTTAAAGTAGCTTTAGCATCTACTGATTGCTTCATAAGCCAATTGTAAAAATCGGTTAAAGTTGGATATTCATTCGCCGGTAAGTCTGTAATTTGAAAATGAGGATCTTGCTCGTAGTTTTTGGGAACTAAACCAATTGCTTCATAAAAGCGATGTAAATAAATTCTCAATTCAGTCAAATCATCGGCGGTAAATGCTGGGTTTAAAAAACGAAATTGATCACCAACATGAGAAATATGTTGGTTAAAAGATTGCGCTTGATCAATTTTTAAATTTCCTTGATCCAAAACTGTTCCCATAACTTCTAACGGATTAATCAAACCACCTGACCCATCCAGCGGAACATATTCACCGTGTTGACTAGTAATTAATTGTTTAAAATCACCTGCAATGTCAATGCCCCGCACCATGTTGTGTGAACCAACGGTTGCTTCTTCCATCATTTTTAAGAAATTAGACTTACCAGCACCCATCGTTCCCAAAACGGCTCCGTTATAAGCTAAACGATCAGTAGACTTAAAAAACGGATCAAAGATAAAGGAACCTCCTGTTAATGTCTGACCATAGGGATAACCTCTGGGATCCATTAAAGCTTGGTGGTGGAAGGGAATACCACCACCAATGTTAGTTGCTGGCATTGAATAAGGCATTCGATTGTTCATAAGCGTATCCTGTTCATCTAAGTTCATAAATAATGATTGATATTGAAAATACGGTTCAAACAAAAAGTTGGTAACTTTATAACCATTATTTTGAATTCTTGTTTTAATATCCTGTGTCCGCTGTTCCAACAAAGCAACTGTTGGAGCGTAAATGAAGACGCGTAACCGAACTTGTTTAGCTACCTCCCCAAGTCTAGATAATTCATGGGCGTACAGTAACATTTTCTTTTTTTCTTCATGTGCATTATGACGATCAGTTTGGTGAGCCGCCTCTACTTCACGGTCGCTTAATTCGTCCATACCCTTATTTAAGTCCTTTAATAATTTATCCTTAGGATCTGTTTTGAAATCCGCTGTACAAATGGTATACGAATAATCCATTATTCGTGCCAACCAAAATACAGAAGGGTCATTATCATACTTGGTTACCTCCAAACATTGAAAATAACCGTCCGATGTTTCACCTTGTCGTTCACCAAAAAACATGCCACCTTGGGGTTGAATTTGAGACAACCAATCTAAGTCATAACCTTCTTTTTTTAACATTTCTTGCTGCTTTTTGGAAAATTTATTATACGGATCTACTTCTAAATCCGGAGTTTTTACTGCCGCTTTCTTGCTAAAAAACATTTCCTACCGTCCTCTCCGTAAATAAAAAAAGGACTAGCAATTACTTGCTAATCCTTTTTAGTATTTAACATTTAACGTCTCGTTAATATCAAGGCGTTATTCGCTTTTTTATTTTCAATAAATATGTTAATATTTGTATGTAAGAAAAAGAGTCAGCGCTCGACACACTGACCCTTTTGTAAAGTTGCTAAGACAGCAGCTAAATAATTTAATAATTACTTAAATAACTGTTAGCTTCGCACGGCTAAGGCAGTTATTTTTTTTTGCTTTGTTTGACCATCCAAACGAAACTTGCCACGTCAATAATCGTATTGATTATTTGGCAAAGATCGTGAATGTTCAAATGAAACAACTTGCTACTCCTTTCCTAGAATGTTCGTTTACAGTTGTTACACCATAAGCCCCACCCCGTTTCGGAATAGCCACCGCCTTAGCATTTACTTTACATACATAATTATAACATATCTAAGTGTCTAAATCCTTGATAAATCAAGGACTAAGGCACTTTTTTAGTTCAAATTTAGTCTTAGTCATCTGAGTCTCCTTCGTCATTCATATTATTCATTCTAAAAAGAATAGCAGTAACTTCCTTTTTGTTCTGCATTGCTAGACCCAACCTTGCTGAACCGACGCTCCCTCCTAAAATCTGAATTGAACGAATACGCTTGACCAACTCATTTTCAGTCTTAGCAGAAACCATTAAATAGAACTTTAATTCAGACGATTGTCTTTGCAACGAATAAAGTTTTTGAAGAGTAGCACGATTGATCGTTGAAATTACTTGATTTTGATAAACATTTTGTTTACGAGCAATAGCACGATCGGCCATTCGTTTTTGGTGCGTCCAGTAATTAATTTGATCTGGAACACTAGTCCGGCGTGACATTGAAATTAGCTTGAGACAATAACCATAGACTCTTGTTAACTCGGTTAAAGAATCGCACCAATGAACTAATTCATCGTCATTCATAGACTCTAAGTCAGTTGTATTCACTGATAAATAAGCTTGAACTGTATTATCATTTTTGACAACGACCCCATTTTTAGAACAGCGTTTAAAAGGTAAAATATTCAATATCGAATCATCTCCTTTATTGTTAAATAAGGACTTTGTTCGGAGATTTGTGCCTCCTATTTCCGATTTTTTCATTGATCTAAAATCTCCTTTATCCAACTAATACAATGACTTTTTATTTTTATCTTGATAACTTTTAATTCGGTCTAAGGGATAATACCGTTTTTGGTTCAAAACCACTGCATATAGTAATAATTTAAAATTTCCTTCAACCGGATTGTTCTTAGTTTTAGCCAGGCAGTAAGCTGCAAAACCTGCAATCAATATTGTAATTAAAACAGAGGCTACCATGGGAAAATTAAAGTTTTGTAGAATGTTAAATGACAGGATCGGAAATACTATTAAAACCAGCATATTTTTAATAGAAACAAATCCAATTTTGACTGTTATTTTGCGGTTTTCAATATTCGACATGTTATAGTATTTCTTCATTAGCTATTCTCCTTTAAGTCATCCTCATTTCGCTTACGGATACTATCAAATCCTTGATTAATTTTATTGGTGTCAGCTTCCGCACTATTATTAACTTTCTGACTAATTTTTGCCGCTTCGGAATCAGAACCTAAATTCGAATTAATATCTGGATTAGAAGAACCAATAGAAGTATCATCAGGACTTAAATTAGTGTCCGAAATTTTAGGTTGTTCAAAATCATTTTTCTGACTATTGTCTGATTGTGACATATCAGTCTTTGCATTAGGATCAGTGATCTCTGAGATTTTTTGATCGCTTGTTGGTAAATTAGCTTCGTCAACATTAGCTTTCAAATCTTCTTCAGAAGAATGAATACCGTTACTTTCACTATTCAGATCGCTCCCCTGATTGGAATTGGCACTAGAAGTATCAGGATTGTTATTTTGATTTTCATTAAATTCATTAACTGTTGGCTCGCTACCGTCGCCAGGAAGATTATTTGCATCCTGATTAGTTGAATCTTTCTTAGGATCATTATCAGTATCTGCTACTTGTTCCGAGCCAGTGGAATCTAAAACTTTAGCGGTATTTCCAGCAAGTTGTTGTTCATTTAAACCATTAACTGAACGACCGTCAGAGTCCGGTTGATTAGAACCGCCTGAGTCTGTTGCATTAGATGAACCGCTAGTATCGTTATCCGATACATCTGATATTTTAGTAGATAAGCCTTGTGTTCCTCTAACACCATCCTCTTCTAGATCGTTCGTATTCAAGTTAGAATCAGCTTCTGTTTGATTATCAATATTACCTTGTCTGGAATTCTGATTTTCACTATCCGAAGTAGAATTACTTTGACTTTGATTATCATTTTTAGAGTCTGAATTACTTGTTGAATCGGCATTTGAATTAGATTGGGATTGATTATTAGCTTGTGACTGATTATTAGAATCAGTATTAGATTGAGAATCAGATTGGCTATCACTGTTGACATCTGATTGATCAAAACTAAGACCAGTTCTTTTAGCAAAGTCACTATTATCAAAATTATTAGCGGCTTCTTTACCTCTACCAGCAATCATTTGGCCAAGACCTAAACCGCCGGATGTTTGATCAGGGTTCATATTTGGTCCTGAGGTATGATTATCAATGGAATTACGTAATCCACTGAGCGCTTGTCGAGCCACATTAGCTGTATTACCAGCAGCATGTAGAGCTGTGCCACCAACTTCTTTAGCAACATTGGCCGCGCTAGCAGCCCCATGAGCAGCCATATTGCCAGCTACTGCTGCTTTAAATAAACCACTACCGTTATTTTTAATGGCTGTGTCAACGTTGAAGTATTTCAATACGGCATTAGAGCCCATGATTAAGATCATTGTCAACGCAATTAACATCATGATATTGAGAATTGGATTATCAATATTTTTACTTGCCCACGTCAAACCAATCGCATAAAAATCATACTCAACGCCCGTAAAACCAATAACCGCGGCACTATTGATTAAATCAGTAACTACTGCCTTGGTTCTTTGGCCACTTTCCAGATCAGTGGCATAAACTAAGTTTGCTAGGATTGAAGCGATCACTAACTGCAAAATCGTATCTAAAATTGTATACAAAATGAAAAACGATGCGATACCTAAGGAGATTAAGCCAATAATCAATACATAACCTGGCGCTACAAAGCGAGCATATCCTGGCATAAACACGTCATTTAAAGGACTGCCATCGTCAATTTTTCGAGCTACTGCTTCATTACTTTCATTGTGATCTAACCGATAAATTAAGTTATCTTTCAAGGTTTTCTTAACATTTTTCGACAAGTCATCGCTGTCCTGAATGTCGTCAATGACGTCGGGTGTAATCACAAAATTCATATCGGTAGTATCAAATGTCTTTTCCGACAGTGCATTTTCGTTTTTCGTAACCTTTTGTTTGCCATCTGGAGTAGCAGTGACAATATCCGTTGTGCGCCAACCATTTTTAGCTAATTGGAACAAATCCAAAGTATTGTCTTTAATTAACTTAAATGGCAGTGATCCTTCCGAAGTTTGAACGGCACCGTTAAAAACACCTTCTGATAAGTCCAAAGCCTTATTAACCAGCGTACCGGTGCTGGTTATCAAGACGATAGAAATTATCAAATGCGTAATGGCTGATTTAAGTTCCGGTGCTGTATTTGGGAAAAATTGCTTTTTAATTAAAAACCAAATCATTGAAATAGCTAATAACGCCGTAATTAAACCACCACTAACTAGGTCCGCCTTTAAACCAGTAATTCCTGCATCTTGAAACAATGCCTTTACATCGAAAGCTTTGGGGATCAACTTGAAAATAGCTTGATCAATGTGATAAAGCCACTTAACTATTGCCCACTTTAAACCACTAAAGAAATTCTGGGACCAATTTTCATAAACTAGGACATTTTCATGATCTTGTAAGAATTTAACAACTTGATCCGAGCCAACATTGTCTTTACCAAACCAGTTAATACCTAAAAATCCTAATTTTAATAGTGTTGGATGCATTTTTTACCTCCTTTTTGACAACAAAAAAAGAAAGCTAAATTAGCTTTCTTCCAGATGAAATTTAAAATTTTTTATCACTGCTTAATTGCTAAGCACTTGAATAGCTTTAGACTTTAATTGCCACTGAACTATCTTTTTATTATGATTCTCTCCTAAAACATGAAGATATAAACCATCGCCCGTTACTTTGACTATATTTCCTTTTTCAACCGCTTTTTGAAACAATTGAATTTTCTTTTTTCCTTTGACTAGGCAATCAACGCTGACTTGTACGCTTTGATCTTTTCTCATTACTTCAAAGTGCTGTACTCTGCGATTTAAAGGACTTAATTCTGAAATTACCTTTCCGGTAATAGACTGTTGCTTTTGACGCATTTAATTTCCTCTTTTCTATTTTTATAACAAAAAAGAACGCTAACTTAGCCTCCTCAAAAGTCACGTATTCAATTTTTTAATCTATTGGTACTTTAAATATTCCGCCAAAGCGGCTTCAGAAACCATAAAATCACTGAAATCAAGACTTAAATCATCCAAATTGAGATTGGCATTGGGTGAATCAAAGTCTAGTGAATTAATGTCTCGGCTGGGGTCAATCCCATACTTAGTTAAGAATTGATAAGCATAAGGCATTGACGTTTCCTTGGTGTTAAAAATTGGAAATGGACGCACCTTGCGGTGCTTTAAGTCTTCCCGGTGCAATGGTCTTAGAACGATCGTTTCGCCCTCCAGCAATTGCGATATTCGCTCCGGTGTCAGCAGCCTCTCTGACTCAGCAGAAGCCTGCGTGCTACGATTGTTATATATATCGTTCATATCTGAATTACGCGACACTGCGGTTTTATTGCCGACCATTTTGCTAAAATTCTCAATTGAAGCATTATCGGTGGTCATGATCATGATTTTAGTTTGACAGTTTTGCCGAATCGTTTCCGCGGCTTGTTGGCCATATTTAGCGTCCAGCTGCGAATCCGATTGCACAAATAAATGCCACAACATATTCCGACCGTTAGTAACCGTCAAAATTTGGTCCATGTTCGCAATGGCTGGTAAGTTACCAAACTCGTCTAACACCCAATTAATCCGCCAAAAACACTTATTGCCGACCGTTCTAGAACACTGATAAGAAAGTTCCGTGTAAACTGAAGAAATGAATAAGGAAGCTAACACATGGTTCGAAGTGTCAAAGTCTGGCAGCATTAAAAAGATGGCCATCGGGTGTTCACTATAATTCATCTCCATACTGTTAACCTTTAAGGTCGTTTGTCCTAATTCTGTCAATTTAACTTGGTGTTCTTTGGGCTTAGTGCTTAGTTGCATCCGATATTGAATTTTTTGCTTCCGATAACTAATTTCTAAAATATCGTTTGAATGCAATTTGAAATCAAAATTTACTTCGACAAACCCATTTACTCCTACCGCGGCCATTGTGAGACCTAACATTTTGTTATGTTGGGCATCGAAAAATTTAACTTGCAGTTTTTGATTAACTAATTTGGGATCAACTTGAAAATCTAAATACTTTGAAAAGCCGATTGACTTTGGATCAATGCTGGCTTTCGAAGTTAACTTGGCAATCGATGGCATCGTAAAAATTGCCAACTTATCAGCAACCGTTGCTAAAATAGAACCCTTCGCCTTTTCACCAGAAAAATTAGCACCAACGTATTGTTTGGCCGCTAAATTGCCCGGCGGTAAGCTATTAAACAGTTCATCTAACGCATTTTTAGTTTCAAAATCGTCTGGGTTTTCTTTAAAGTTAACTTTTCCGACTTCCGTTAACATTTCCGCTACGTTATTCATCGTTACTCTTTGCCATTGTCCTGTTAACTTGGCATCTTCCAACAGCACCAAAATTAAGGCATTAACGACTTTTGCCGCCGACGTATTAAAAAATTTGTTTTCGCCGGCATTAGGCTCGTTGTAAATCGTATCAGTTAACGTATTAATTAGTTGCAAAGCATACTCCGTATTACCGCGCCGGTAATACTTTTTGATTAAGCCTAACGGATCGTCACCCATGGATTTGGTAGGATCAATTAAGTTATACGCGTAAACCTCATAACCGCGTTGTTTGAGCGTTTCACTCATCGCGGCGTATAACTCTCCTTTTGGATCGCCAACGACTAAGGAACTGCGCTTTTGCGCCCGTGAGAGGTTGTCCAACATGGTTAACACGGCAGCTTGGCCTTTCCCAGATCTTGAAGTTCCTTCGATCTCGGTATTGTAAGTGCCATCTTCAATATAATATTGATTTTTGTAATGAGAAATTGGCACCCCGCCGTAACCGGGGAATGATTTTCCGGCTTGCGGAATGGCTTTAAACTGTTCCTGAATTTCTTTCAAAGTCGTAAACCGGCTATCACCCTTTTGACCGAAAGCAATATCAACGGTCTTAAACTTCAGACGTAAAACAATTAAAACAGCTATGGCAATAGCTGCAATCGTTGGAATTAACAATAAGAGCTTAGATAAAACCCATTTTTGAAACGTAAAACCACCAAATATCTGACTAAAAGTAGGAATCTGCTTGGTAAATAACGTATCAAACAAAGTAGTGACAACTACTAAAAAACCATTGGCAAAGTAATCAATCAAAAACACTGATAAAACAACTAAAACCACTAATAAAAGCCAAAACCGACCGTCTAATTTATGGACATTTTCCTCGGGTAAATCTTCACCAGAAACGGAATATTCGTAGGTGTGGGACAAATACCTATGCCGGCTAAAAAGGCCCTTAAGTAAATGTTCATGCCCTTGTTTTGTTCGTTTTTGCATAATTATTTACCAGGACTTAAAAATTTCTTCTGATCTTGGTTCATTAGTGATTTTTCAAAGTCAGTCAATTGACTAGCCGACTTTTGTAATTCGGATTGATCATTTTTTAAAATTGCATGGTTGTATTTTCCTAAAGCCACATCATATTTAGAATTTAACAATTCTAAGTTGGCCGTATCCTTATTTAAATACAAACGTTCAGCAATTTTATCAAGTGAATTTAAATCGTTATAGTCGTCCATCGCTTTTTGATAATCTTTTTGTGCTAATAAATCATCTAAGCTAGCTTTTTTAGGTTTCACAGTTGCAGCCTTAGAAACAGGAGTTGTTGGTTTTTGTTTCACTTTATAAAGTTGAGAACTTAACTGGCTATTAATAGCACTTAATTGACTGATCTTAGCATTTTCATGGTGATACAAGCCAAATCCTCCTAACAAGACTAAACAAGCACCAGCGGCCGTTAAACCACTCCACAAGCCTTTCTTAGAATTACTACTACGTTGATTAGGATCTGAAACAATTGGGGCCTGCGGATCAGTGACTTGGGGAGCTGGTGCTGGGGCCGCCAAGGGTGGTTCTGTGGTTAATTGACGATCCATTAACTTGCCGTATTTTTCAAATAGTTGATCATATAGCTTTAATACATGAGCTTCACTTTCGCTATACCCTTGGTCTGTAACTACCTGTTTAGACTGCTTAGAAGTTTGTTGGTGAGCTTTGGCTTGGGCCTTAGCTATTTCTACTTGACTATCTAATTGTTTATTTTTGTAATCCCACTCTTGTTGCTGCTTTTGATTAGCTAAATCCAATTCACGTTGTTTTAGAGCATTGGTTTCAAAGCGTTGTTCGTTTTGATCTAGGTTAACCTGAATTTCAGTCCGAACAGTGGAAATCTTTTTCAGATATTCTGCTGTCAGCTCCGCATTATTAGCTTGAAATTCTTTACATAATTTATTTTTTTGAATATTTAACTTTTGATTAACGTCAAATTGAATACTCTTTTGTAACGGAACAATTTGTTCGGACCGATACTGCTTAGCCTTATTTTGCATATCATCACGTAAGGCTTGATCGCCTAATTCATAATCTTTTTGTGCCTGATCAAGCTTAACTTGGGCTTCGTCCGCTAATTTGGCAACAGCAGCATCTTGATCAACCTTCAATTGTTTTTTAATGCCAGCTATTAACTTTTTATTAGTGGTGGCAATTTCTTTATTTGCTGCAATGTAATTGGGTTGAAGAACTTCTTTATTAAAGACGTCAACTATTTGTGACACCTGTTTTTCAACCAGATCTTCAATTAAATCTGGTGCTGCATTTTGTTGATAATAAATAGTTAATTGTTCTTTTAAATCAGCTAATAACTGCGCTTGATTAATATTAAAATCGGTCTGCCACTGTGTTAAATCAGTTTGTCTAGAGCGAATCAATCCACTAATAAAATCAAATTTAGCCAAAGCAACTGTATTGTCTGACTTAATATCTTCCCTAGACTCTGGTAATCCATAATCAGCTAAAATATCTTTTTTCGATAATTGCAAACTAGCTTGATTAGCAGTCAAATCATTCAAATATTGATCTAAGCTAATTATTTGTTTGTCTGGTTTAGGTTTGTCTGGAATATTTTCTGGTGAGTCGCTAGAATTAGTAGGTTCTGGGTTAACATTTTCCGTCTGATCCATAGAGGTAGATAATACTTCTGACTGTTCATCAGGTTCTGATTGAGCAGCAGTTGTTGTTGAGTCTGACTCAACCTCTGCTTCAGCATTTAAATCGTTCCCAGCGAGGGCTTCATCGTCGTCATCAAGATTAAAAGCGTCTGAATCTTCTTGAAAATCACTAAAAGGATCATCAGTAGAATCCTCCGCCTCCGGTTCAGCAGCTGGCTGCTCTTTCTCCGCAAATGAACTTTCATACGGTGGTTCGTCATCTTGATCCGAATTAATTTCATTGGCAATTTGCGAAGGTATCTCTAAATCAGCTGGGTCAGGATTATCATCGTTAGAAATATCAATCGCTAACTTATCTGGTAACAAATTCTTTTGGCCAGCATCTTCTGCCTTAATTCCAATTTCAAAATCTAAACTAGTAATTTCGCCACTGCGACTGTCGTCGCTTTGGTTTAAAGTAAAAGCTATTTGTGTAGTTTCTACACCATTTTCTTTTAAATAGTTAGCCATCGCTTCAAAAATTTTTTCCAACTCAACCATCGAAACAGTGGCTTTTCGAAACCTTTTCCGAATTGGTATATTTAAAGCTTTTCTGATCTTTTTATCAACTTTTGTGACATAGCCTGTATACATACAATTTGACCTCCATCTTTTTATTCTTGCGTCACCGCAAGTAAAAACGTGCCGACTTTTCACAGTCGACACGTTGACTAAGATTAATTACAGAAGAATTAATCATTCTAAAATAGTTAAAACTAGAAACCGCCACCGACGGCATTTTGAACCCAAGAAATAACCGCCATGGTTAAACCAATACCACCAACAGCGACACACGCCCACATTAAAACGGTCTTGGACATTTGATTCATTCTTGAACCAAACTGTAAACCGATAAAACCAACCACCAAAGCAACAGCGGCTAACGCGATGCCTAAAGTTGACAGGTTTTGTTTTAATGAATTCGCAGCATTAGTTAAGTTACCGAACACGTCACCTAATTTTTGAATTGCTTCTGGATCCATTTGAGCAATTAATTGAGTCATTAATTTCATAAAGTAATTTTGAATAGCTAAAGACACAGGATTACCTCTTTCTCTTTAAATTTAGTAAGATTAATTGAGTAATTGACTTTTAATTTCCGCTTCAATGAGTCGTTGCGAATAATATTGGTCAATTACTGCTAATAATTCATGATCCGTTGTTGGATCAATCAAAGCCGCCAGTGCCTGCTGGCGGTTTTTAATTTTAAATTCTTTTTTTGAAATCCCCCTTTCAGTCAAGACCTTTTCTAACAACAATTCTTGAGTTGATTTCTTCTTAGAGCTCATGGTTCACCTCCTTTCGTTTTCCTTTTTGCTGGAAAACAAAAAAAGCGCCACAGATTTCTCTGTGACGCACAAGTGGAGCATATTAAATTATTCAGATTGTTTTATGAACTCAAACAATCTAATAACATCTGAATCAGTCAATTTACCAATTGGTTGATTTTTAAAAACTTTCGAAGGTGGAAGTCTAAATATCTTATGAGTATCAATATATGATTGCTTATTTAATCCTGCACCTTTCCAATCCATTATTCTGTAATAAAATTTCTTCTTGAAATAGGAGGATTGAACATATTGAGAAGTAATTTTAAAAACACCAATTTTTTGAGCAGTTATTTTTACTACTAAGGCAGGACGAATTTTTTCTCCGTCCGTATCTTCATAAGGAACATTAGCAATATAAATATCCATTGGTTCCATAATTAGCCATTAACCATCCAATCATGAAACTCTGGAGATTTTTTAGGATCATAGTTTCCGTTCTCGTCAAATTCAACATCTTCTACTGGTATATCCTTTATTAGATTAGACCAGTCTAAAGCTGTTGGTAACTTTTTTACAATGACCCGATCCCCTTTGACTTCAAAAGATATTTTGCTACCTTTTTCTAATCCTAACTGCTTACGCACCGGAGCAGGTATTACGACTTGTCCCTTGCTAGACAAAATACTGGTTAATTGTGACATATGCCTATCCTCCTAATTTATCGGATTAACTATTTCTTACTTCTTACATCTTACATTAAGAATTTAGTTTTATCAATCTAACAAATAAAGAATATTATTACTCAATAAAAAGCACTAGAGATTTCTCTGTGACGCGCAAGTGGAACATATTGTATTCATGACATTTACTTAAACCAAGAAACCATCTTCTGGTGTACTTTATAAACTAATCCATAGAACCAATTGTATAAATGATTGCTACTTAATTTAGAACTACCACCAGTTTGTGCAAAGCCAGAACTAGTGTCTGCACCATTGCCGGTTGGTAATGGTGTAACTGATCTTGGTAAGTCGGAATCATCGGAATCAGACTGATCATTCGGCGTAGTGTTAGAAGAAGGAGTATCAGTATCTGAGTCTGACGAAGAACCTTTGGAATCAGAAGAATTGGAATCTGGTTTTACGGAATTGCTGTCGTTTTTGCTGTCACTACCGTCTTTGCCATCCTTGCCATCTTTACCGTCCTGACCATTTTGACCATTTGCGGCATTAGCACCATCTTTGCCGTCCTTACCGTCCTTACTACCTTTATCGGTGTTCGTTCCCGCATTGGAGCCACTATTAGATCCGCTATTGGAGCCATCGTTATTGATAGTAATTGTAGTGTTACCACCAGTTACATTACCGTTGGTTGCAGTATTGGTATTATCACCATTAGTTTGGCTCTGGTGCTGCTTTTGCTTGTTTTTATTTTTATTAGTGGTTGAACTAGGATTGGAGTTTGCACTCGAATTAGCATTGGAGTTGGAATTAGCGTTACCGTTGATATTCGTTGAACCACCATGTCCATGGCCGCTATGACCATTGGTACCATGTGTGACAGTTACTGTTTGATCGGCATCCGAATAATCCTTGTGCTCCGCAATAATATTGCTATTCTTACCCGTGGTTTCTAATGTTTCAAAAGCCGTCATTTGCGTCTTAGACGTTTTCGCGTTGTTTAAATCGCTTAGATCAATGTCATAGGCACTCGTATCATTGCTAGAATCGGCATTATTTGTTCCTAAGTCCGAACCGGTAACACTGTTGTAACCACCATTAGTGGTTTGATCACCACTAGTATTTGACGGTTTGTTAGAGTAATCGGGATTTTTAGCATTCTCACCTTTACCAGTTGAACCATGATTGGTTTGATCGCCGTCAGTCGCATTAGTATTGTTATCAATCGCTTCGGACGTATCTTCTACCACTGAACTGTTAGCTGTCATGCCGTTTTGATCCAACATCGTTGTTAGATAACGAGCAGCTGGCGCGTCATCTTGCGGATTAAAGTAAACACTAACCTTGCCATCAGAATTAGCCGGAATAAAGGTTTTACGGCCATATAAATATTGATTATTGATCAAAAACGGACGCTTAGCACCAGTATCCATTTCTGCGGCATTCAAGACCACTTGTTCATCAGGGGCTAGATCAGTGTAACTAACTGTATCTTTTAACGGTACTTTAGTATTTTTACCATCTAGCACCAAATCTTTTTGATTATCGATCGTTTGCATAGTGTGAATCTTAGGATTAGTAACCCGCACTGTTTGGTTCAAGTTATTGACGTCAATTTCCGAAGTAATGGGTTCTTGCACGTTATTACCTTCCACAGGATTGGCTTCTGAATTTACCAAATCTTCGACCATAACCATTTTTTGACCGCGTAAAGAACTAGTGTCAATCAAATACTTATCAGCGTTCGAATTAGGCTTAGAGTCGTCAATTCGTGGATCTTGTGCTTGAATCTGATTATCCTTAACTCGCTGTTTAGCCTTTGTGCTTCCAGACAAAACCACGTCGTATTTTTGCGTGTCATCGGTCGGCTGATTAGCATTAGTACCAGAATTTTGATCCAAGGAATCCTGAGCAGACTTTTGTTTTTCCTTAACCTTGGACACCAAATTATTAAAGGCAGAAACGATCTCGTCTTTATCAGTAGCAGTCATTGGCTTTTTGGCTTTCGCAACCACGTCATCTAAACTAGAAGTTTCTAAACCATAATAATCAGCAGCTGCCGACAGATCTTTAACCGCGCGTTGAATATCACTATCACTAGAATTTTTGGAAATAGACGTTTGTAGAACAATCTTATTACCCGTTCCAGAAGCGCCCTGAGCCTTTTTAATGGCTGCTGCCACACTCTTATACTCATCTAACAAATAATGCTTATCAGAGCTTGAGAATGGCGTTTGGGACTTGTTTAAATAGTCATTAAGCTTAGTTGTATCTACACCATAACGTTTGGCCAAAGCATTAACTTTCTTAATGCCGTCTTTAATATCGGCGTCACTGTCGTTTTTAGTGATTTTAACGGACAATTTAAAGTTTCCTTGACCATTAGTTTGATCGCCGGCTACTTGTTCCTGTGACGTTTGATTAGGCTTAGTTTCCGGTTTAGCAGCTGGTTTATTGGGATTAACTTTATCCTTATTCTTCGAAGCGTCAACTGACTCTTTAGTAGCCGTTACCTTCTGCAATGGAACCGTCGTTTCGCCTTTCGCAGCGGCTGGGTAGAAGCGTTTCTTACCCATTAAGTTATAAACCTTTGAACCATCTTTACCCGTACGCAAAGCAATATTCACGCCCGTTTGTGGATCAACGGCCACAGCGTCCAAATCCAACTCATGTCCCGGCGCAACACCCTCGTAACTTACCTTATCTGCCAAATGGCTCTTGGTTTGAGGATTGCTAGTGTGGTGGTCATTTAACAAAGCTTCAGTGTGAATTTTCGGATTAGTAACTTCAATGGTTTGCCCTTGATCGTTCACGTCCGCGTGAGAAGCTAATGGTTTGTCCGGCAACTCCCACAGATCTTCGAAGACCACGGTCTTTTGGCCAGCTAACTTACGGGTGTTGATTTGGTAAGGTTGCTTTTGATCGGACCCGCCGGCAGCAGCACCAGCTTTAACCGGATCAGCCTTAATATCCTCAACCTTTTGGGCTTTCAAGGAGTTCAACTTTTGGCGAGTAGCTGCATCGGCAATCTTAATATCACCATTAGAATCAGCTTTGGGAGCATTAACCATTTCCAGTGGCACTTCAGTGACAAAGCTATCCGACTTTGGTGTCACCGTCGTTTTGCCCATTAAAACATAGGTTTGCTTCTTCTCCTTCAGCTGCACTGCATTGGACTTGGAATCACTTAAAACAGCTCCCAATTCTAACGGTTGATTAGGGGCGACGTCGGTTACAGTTGCGGTATCAACTACAGTACCCGTTTTAGTAGGATTACTAATCGTATCACCGTCAATGGAAGCTTTCGTCTTAACCTGTGGGGTCGTAACCCGAACTGTTTCGGAAGCGTCAGTAATATCTTCTTGATACCCCAACTTATCATCGTCTTCGTCAGCCGGTGTGACATTGTAGTACACTGTCAATTTTTTACCTTGTTGATCCACAGTTGAGAATTCAGGAAAATCAGTTGAAATTTGTTTTGTTGGACCGTCAGCTGTAAACGTCTTTTCAACGGTTACTGGCTTATTCGTGGTGGGATCTTTATATTCCACGGGATTGCCTTGATCGTCCGTGGTCATTTCCTTTAAGTGAACGGTGTACTTATGCCCCTTCACTAAATCCGTGATATTGGCCCAATCGTTGATTTTAGTCTTGGAGTAAGGGTTAGTAACCTTGTTGCCGGTTGGTACTTTATCCTTACCAGCCGAACTAGCATTAGCGGTGGCCACCGTACTAATCTTCGGGCTTAACACGTGTAATGTTTGGTTAACGTTGTTGGTAGTATCTTCAGTCGCTAACTCTTCGCCATCATGGGTTGGTACCTGATCATTTGCCACGCGGTAAATATTTGCTTTCGCGTAAATATTGTCACCTTGTAAACCGTGCAAATCAACTTGCGAGTACTTCAAAGTGGCTTTAAAGTAGCCACGGTCATGTCCCTTATTCGGATCAGCTTTTTTAGCGGTGAATGTTTGGGATGCTTGGGCCACCGAACCGTCTTTGAGCTTCAAAGGTTGGCCAGTAGAACGATCGTACAGGGTGTCAACTATTTTGTAGGAATGGCCATCGTCCAAATTATCAGCTAATATTTCATCTTGGAGATCCTCATATTTAGCGTCAACTAACCGTGAACCCTTCGTGTCGTCACTATCAACTTCAGTTGCATAGGATTGCAAGATTGGTTGATCCTTGATTTCCGTATTTTGAACGTTAACCGTTGGAAATTGGGCGTTAACAATCTCGTCGTCAGTTAGCTCAACATGTTGGTCTTGTAAATTCAACTCGTGATCCGGATCAGTGTTTGCTTCGCGGATAATATAGTGACCATGAGGAACCTTCTTAAACACCAAATTTCCGGAGTCGTCCGTGACACCTTGTTGCACGACTGAATTGTCATCTTCATTGATCAAATTAAAGCGAATACCTTTTAAAGCTTCCTGACCCTCTCCTTGCTTGTGCAAATGAATCTCACCTAAAGTTGGATTGACACCATATTTAATCCAAGGAGTTTTTATTGTTTTAGCTCTTGCATTTCCAGTATTTTGAACCAACGTGTTCTGCACGTCGCCACTATTCACATAACCATTGGCACGCAACCAGCCATCGGTCTGTGTTGAAATTTGAACTGAAAAATCAGCCGTCTTTTCTGATTGAGCTTGCGCCGGAATGGTGACCGTGTAATCTTCACCAACGTCACAACGATCACCTTCTTTCACTTGACGATCGCCTTGCTTCACTACCATACCAGCCGGACCAGAAATGGTTGAAAACTTAGCATTAACCGGCTTATAACCGCCCGTAATTTTAGTGTGAAAAGTAAAGGTCGTATTTCCTTGCGGATCAACCACACCTTGACCATTACCATCAGGTGTAGAAGTAATAGTCCAATAGCCATCATTATCATTACCAGCATTACCAGAGCCACCTTGAGAACTGCTTGAATGTTCAGGCAAACTCTCTGTATACCCAGAAGCAATAATCTGTGGTTCAGACTGTGTTCTAGTATCCACAGAAGCATTCTGCTTAATTTCCTGAGCCGCCATTTTAACCCGTTGCCGTTCCGAAAGCAGGGATGGCTTTCCTAAGCCCAAAGTGCTGCCATCGGTGTAATCCACGTCGTCTAAATTAAATCCGCCGTTCCAACCAACGTTCTGATCCCAAACTACTTCCTGAGTCGCAGCTAATGCTTCATCTAAGTTGTCCAGCCCCAACTGTTGAGTTGATTTCATTGGAAAACCATTTAAAAGCACATGATACATATTATCGCCCGTATCCTGCTTTTCAGTTGAGTACGTTGAAGCATCCGGAGTGACCTTATTGTAATTTAAACACCAAGCAAGGTAGCCGTCGGCGTTAAATTCCGTATGCACCAATGGTTCGCCGTGCATGGAACCATAGACTGGAAATTCCGACATTGGAATACTGACACCATAGTGACTAAAGCTTGCCGGCAACTCATCTAAATTATCCTTAGTTACACCTGGAACGTTGTAGGGATTTGATTCTGAATCGTCAGCTTTCACAGTGGTTAAGGGAGCTGCAGCATTAGCCATGGTTCCCAAAACCACCACCGAAAGTGAAAACATAGTCGCTAAGCGACTGCGGCGCCGATTTTTAGCTTTTTTCATCAAAACACCTCATTTTTTAAATTTTGGGTACAAAAAAACAGAGCTAGCTAAGCTAGTTCTGCTTTAAAAGAAAAATTGTTTTTAATTAATATTTTGGCCAAACATAGTCGTTTTTTGTCTTATCGTAATGGCTTGGTTTTTCTGGGCTTGTGTAGTAAGAATTAATGAAGTCATTTAATTGGTTAATTTGATCGTTAGTCATAGTCGAAAGGTCTGGATTTGGCATATAAAAGGTCTGCGATTCAATAATATCATATCCCTTGTAAGCAGCCTTGTATTTGACAACGCCCGTTCCAACTTGGGTAAATAATGGATTTAACATATTTAACCGGTGACCATTAGCTGAATTACTATTCAATTCGTGATACCAGCCAATAACAGCATTAACAGCATCAGTTTGAGCATTTCCAGTGGAAGGATCTTCTCCTAAATTCTCACCAGCATAAGTGTTAGGGTGAGTATCACTAAAGTTACCATCGTGATTAAGAACATCTCCATTTTTATGAACCGTCTCTGCTCTCATTTGAGCAAAGCTATCTAATTGTGGATTATCAACTAACGGATTTAACCCATTCATTACACGCAAACGATTGACCTCGTTAAAAATACTCTTACTAATTGCTTGCTCATCTAAATTAATTTGGTTATCTGATTCAGTTACGTTTGCATTCGGCGTGTTATTATCCTGATCCATTAAATGAAGATTTTGTGGGTTAAAATTAGCCGTAGCGTCGTCTGACCGTAGCCATTCTTTACCAGACACTTGGAAATAATAGTAGTCGTGCACAAGCTTAACTTTTCCAACACGCCAATCAGAGTTAGGAAAAACCACACGTGCTTCAATCACATTACAGTTATTATCGTAAAGCGGCGTATATGGAGTGGTCCGCGCCGTAGCGACCTTGTAATTATATTTAGTAGCTCCCACATGATTAGAACTGGCTAAAGTAGCTCCCCCAGCTGCTAAACCTAAACTAAAAATCAAAGTTAACATTTTTCTCAACTTCATTTAAAATCCTCTCCCCGTTTCTAAAACTTAATTTCTTTCTAATTAAATTTTAGCAGGAAAGAGCTTCAAAGCCTAGTCATATCAACCAATTAATTAAATTTCTTGTGCAAAACTGGAGGCGCCCTAATGGCTCGAAATGAGGTTTTCCACAGAATTAAACTATTCATTTAAATTCCTCCTTTAAACTAAAAAAATCCAGCCTCAAATTTTCTAAAGTTGCTAAAAATTTGAAACTGGATCAATATTTGACGTTTTTCTATTGCTAAAACCTTAAGGGTACAAAAACTTAACCAGCCATCGGTTTGCGTGGAAAGTTGTTTTTCTATTGCTAAAATCTTAAGGGTACAAAAACATTATAGCATGTGTTATCATTAATATTGAAAAAGGGACTGGTGTTAGAGCACCAATCCCTTAGCGATCCGCTTTAAAGGCGGTGACTAAATTATAGAGCTTATTTAATCGTCCTATAACTTGCCAAAGTTAGAGTAGGACGATTTTTTGTTACTTTTTGTTGTTCATGATTGTGGCAACTAATGTGCCAAAAGCAATCATTAACATTAATACCTTGTAGGTATTCAAGTAAGACTGTATATCCTTTCTGTTGATTCTTCCGTATTCTCATACGCAAGCACCTCCTTGAGAACAAACAGTCACCGCCCATAAAACTTATCGCATTAATTATTTTAGCATATCTCTCCCAACCCTTTTCCTTTAAACTAAAAAATCCAGCTTCAAATTTTCTAAAGTTGTTAAAAATTTGAAGCTGGATTTTTATTTGACGTTTTTCTACTGATAAATCCTTAAGAGTACAAAAACCAAAAGCCAAGACAGAAGCCCAAACAGTGGGTTTTTCTATTGCTAAATCCTTAAGGGTACAAAAATATTATAGCATGTGTTATCATTGATATTGAAAAAGGGACTGGTGTTAGAGCACCAATCCCTTAGGTAAAGTTGCCAAGGTGGCAACCATTCACTTTTAAATTAAAGCTTAATAATCGCTAGCCTTGCGTGGCTAAGGCGATTATTTTTTTGTCTTGTTTTTCAACTTGACAAATTCTACAACCGTACGCACTCCATTAACAAAACTGTTAACAAAGTAAGCAATGGCTAGTAGTTTCAATCGGCTAATCCTTTCCTTAGAATCTGGTTTTACAGTTGTTACACCATAAACACCACCTCATTTCTGGAATAGCCGCCGCCTTAGCATTTACTTTACCTGAAAACATTTTAACATATCATTAGCCTTTAAATGCTTCTATTAAGATATGTTATCCTCCTATTTTTTCAGCAATTTAGTATTAACAATTTGGAAATCAGCTTTGTGAATGTATAACTGTTTACCGTCGATCATTATTTTGGTCATCTTAGGCGAGTCACTGTCATTAAGCAAGTCACTTTCTGTACTCCATCTAATATTTTGCCATCCAATATTTTTTCCCTGAAAAGCCTCAATATAGTTACCATTCTGTGACCGGATTACAACTGCTCTTGGTTTTTCAACAGAGAAATTTTTAACTGGCTTCAATTTTTTATCTGCAAAAATAATGGTTTCGTCCGAGCTTTCAATTTTCTTACCGTCAATAGTAATAGTTAAAATAGAAGATGGTTTGTAGACTCTACTTTCGCCAGAATCATGACTCGTTAAGTTGATCTTATTACCAGAAGCAGAAGTTTTCATTGTTTCTTCACCATTAGCAGTATAAGAAGTCACATTATAGACATTATCGCCTGTATTCCCAATTAAGTCTTCATTCAAAGAACAACCAGTTAAGGTTGCTATTGCAGAGACAAATAAAAACAAAAGAAAATTTTTATGTTTCATCTTTTTCACTTCCCATATATAAAAATCCAGCCTCAAATTTTCTAAAGTTGCTAAAAATTTGAAGTTGGATTTTTATTTGACGTTTTTCTACTAATAAATCCTTAAGAGTACAATTAACATCTTTATAATGACTCCCAAAAATAAAACAGCTAATCCTAAACACAACATTAACCAATGCCAAAATTCATCTTTGATGCAAGTAGCACTTAAAAATAATGTTAAACACGCTCCCAGACAAATGGTATCTATGATTACCACAAAATTGCCAACCATAAGTGCATGAATATATTTGTAAATTAAAGGTCCATAGTTAATACTACAAATTAATTTAATAAGTAATTTAATGCCAAATACCAAACCCAAAACTAATAAAGAAACACTGAAAATCAAAAAAATCCCAATAATAATTTTGGCTAAGTATTTGCTAACTACCGATACCCTATTACTTTTTTCCTCTTCTTGACGAGTTTTTAAATTAAACTGTTGCAAAGTAGAAAGTTTCTGTTTCTTCTTATCTGTCATAACCCTCAAACCCCTTCTTTAAAATTAATACTTAGTCATAGTGAAATAATTTATTTGATTTTAAAAACTTCGGATGAAAGCTAAGGGGATGCAAATAGAAATTTCTGACAAGAGTTGAAGTAATATCGTATTCATATTCGCTATGGGCGCTAGACACACCAGCAAAACCGGAAAAATACTGTACAAAGAAACAAATAAACGAAAATTTAGAAAAACCTTAGAATCTAAAAATAATGAACATATAACAGAATCAACAAACAAGAAAATTTGAATCACAGTTAGTAATTTAATATTTTTAATTAAAAAAATCGTTGCTGGACGTTCTAAACGTTTTAAAAAAGAACCTAATTTAACAAATTCGTTAGATAAATGACTAACTAAACGTATTAAAAAATGTATTAAACTAGGAAATACAAGATATAAAGCAACTACCAATGTTGGTAAAACAACAAGTAAAAATATCAAAAATAAAATGTGCTTTTTATCTGATTTAAACACCTTATCATCCACCTTAGCCTCCTAATTCAAATAAGTAATCGGCTGACCAGTTTGATTGCTGCAAACAACTACTCCACCAAACCTTTTAGCAAATTCTCGCCAATAGTTAGGATTTGATTTAAAATCACTTTCTAAAATTTTTTGTTTTTCCTTTTTCATAATTCAAATCCCCCTCACAAAATCAGAAACTAACTAATGAAAAGCACTAAGGCTGTAGCTGCAAATGTAATTAAAACAGAGAAAAGCACAATAAACGTTATATAAAAGTCATAACTACTAAAATACGACAAGTGTTTGGCATGCTTTAAAAAATTGAACATGATTTGATACACGTACTTATTAACTACTTTTTTATGATCAGGTGCCACTTTGAGCTTTTGATTAATTTTATTTAGTTGAGAATTTGATGGTCCAAGCTTCTTCTTGTCAGTTTTTACATAAAGCTTTTGATTATGCTTGTTGTAAATTATTAGCAAGTGTGCGTTCCAAGCCTTATCCTTAGAAAAAAGCTTTTTAAATTCTTTTTTTAAGGGAACTTTATTGTTGTTCTTACTTATAACTTCAAAAGCAGCACTGTCACCATCGGAACTGTGTCCTTTGCTAAGCAATTTCAATAATTTTTTATTAGCAACAGCCTTAACTGCTTTTTGCTGCTTATTTAACTTCACATGCTTTTGATTACCACTGCCACTGTCATTGTCATTATTATCTGCAAATAATAAATACCAAAGCATGTAATTATAGGCAGGGTTAGTAGCACTTTGAATATTGGCTGCTTGATTAACTTGAGAACTAGAAGGTGTTGACTCTTCTTCGTCTTCTTCAATTGGTGTCGAACCAGAACTAGGTGTCCTTGAACTCGAATTACTGGAACTTGGAGTTTCCTCTTCCTCACTAGCACTATTGGTTGAAGTTGCTGACTCTGATTCAATAGGCTCACTAACGCTTGTGGTTGCTTTTACATCGCTAACACCTAAAGTAAATAGTCCCGACAAGATTGAACATATTAATACTGTCTTCAAAGACCATTTTTTCATTATTTATTACCTTTCATTTAACTTAAAAATAATTTGAAAAAACAAGTAACTATATCACCCCTAATGATCCCAATAGGGCTATTAGAGAAACAAATATCAGCAAAACATAACTAATTCAAAGAAAGTTTAAATAACTTACTATTAGAATTATCGGTTAATTTAAATGGTTTTGACTTTACCAGTTCACTAATAACGACAATTCTTTGATCTGGATGTAAAACACCTTTTTGTTCATAACAAGTACTCATAGTCAACAATGGCTTATTTCCCTGCTGCTTTAAAACTTGAGCAGCTGTGGGGTTGCGAACATCTTTAATTTGCCGACTAATCACGCGATATTGATAGACTCGATGCGCTGATAAAGCATAAATTGGCGTACCTTTTCGAATCCTGACATATTTCAAATCAATATCGCCTTTAGGAGCAACGTATTTTTGCAAATTAGACAAAAACCAATCGTGAGCATAACTAAGTTGCATATAATTGTGCCCCTCAACTGCAAAATTACCAGAACCTAAACGCTCATTAGGATAAGCTGTGCCTAACCCCCAACTCAAAACATAAGGCGTAACCCCTTCAAAAACGGGCACGTCAATCTTATATTTAGGAATTGATAACTCGGTCCGCAAAGTTAAACCAGTTTTCTTCTTACGCTGTTGCAACAAGCCGTTGAAATCCGGTTGTTGTGTCTGCGCATCGTATTTAAACTGACCCTTAACTTGATCATGAATTTTGGACCGATAAACTAAGTTTTTTTGATCAACCACAGCTAAATTAGCTTTGTGCCCTGGTGATCCTAACCAAAATGCCAATATCACAAAAACAAAAAACAAACTAAAAACAAGCACATACGCCTTAATCGACCTTTGTTTAGGTGTATCCACTTTGATTTGACGTTTTTTCAAATCATCTCCCCCTTTTATGTAAAAAGAGCGTACTATCCCCACAGAATTTTTATTCTTATTTTTTGATTTATTATCAATTAATAACTTTTTAGTAATAAATGGAACTTCTTTGTTAGTACAGAAAGCAATTTTTTAAGTTAATCCAGAATTGATTGTTCTTTCAGCCAGCTCACCAACGCTACACTGATCAAACCAATTACTTAAAATCAACTGACTCACTTTTGGACTGCGTCTTGGACCACTTCTATACAAATGAGTATAGACAGGACTTTTTGGACAGTTACGTTTCAATCCAAGCTAATTGGCAGTTAGCCCGATTGCCTAGTTAATAGTCCCCAACCAATGATAATTTACCGCAACATCGTATGGTTTCTTCACCCTCTCCCCGCCTGACCACGGTTACCAAACGGATCTTAGATTGTTTGTATTCAATTTTCAAAGAACAATTAGAGATTAGGCCTTAAAGAAACGCCAGCCGCTTCAAATTAGCTAAAATGATTAGCAAAATTCAAAACGAATTCTTCTCAACTCATAATCATCTGGATTAAACAAAGGATCAGACTTAACTAATGCAACATCAAGGAGCTTAGATGGATCCAAAAACTTTAAACGTTTAGCAATTAAATGGTGGTGAGAATCCATAACAGTATGCGCTCTTTGATAAACCTCTCGTGAATTAATCAAATAACGCGAATCCTTAGAACAAACAAACATACCATTGCCCATATTGACCCATACTTGACCACTGAAGAACAATTTAACCGAATGTGACTCATTCAAAAGATCTTTGTATAAAAAGTCTTCACCATAAACTAACAATCGCTTACGTTTACCATAACTATTTGAATAATCAAAAGCCTGTCGCACTAGCTCCCCTCCATTCCCAATTCAACCCATAACCAGAATCGAAATTCAAAACTCTAACAAACAAAAAAAGGAGCACCTGCATTGTACAGGTACTCCACTCAATTTAGCTTAATTAATTAAATAGATTAACGAAGTTCTTTAGACGTTAACGCTATCTATGCTAAAATATCCAAGTGAACTAACCCATTACAGCTACTTGCAATAGCTATAAAAAGGGAGTTCTCTCGGAGAGTAAAAATAGCCGAACAACGGGAATTGTTCGAGTTATGACTTGCTAAAATAATGCCTTATTTTAGCAAACCACTCTCTTTTTTATTTGCATGTAAAAGTTCAATCAACAATTTCAGAAACTTAATCATTTCTGAAAAAATCTCATAAACATCAAGTTCTAGTTACAAAATCAGAATACCTTATGCCAAAAAATTAATCAAGCGTAAATTTAAAAAAAAAATAAAAAAATAAAAGGCTTACATAATAAAAAACTAACTAAAATCCAAATATAAATTTAAAACGAACAATCCATATTCACAAACTATGTAATTCACTATTAGATATTCTTAATTTTCAAAAACTAAAAATCCTTAAATAACATATATCTTATTTATTTCCTAAAAGCCCT